>CBINDO010000014.1:0-58787 GCA_966249405.1 uncultured bacterium
CACGAGCGGCCCGACCGGAACTCCGACACCTCCGGTGCCGAACAAACGCCAGCTCCGGAACCCGAGGCTCCGGTGCACGAAGAAGGCGAACAACCCGAAGAACAGAAAGTGGCAAACCTTGTCGCCGTACGGCGTGGTGCGAATCAGATCGAATATCGGATCGTGGTGGCCGACGTCAGCGAGGATGGTGATGGTCACGATGAAAGCAAACAGCACCAAGGCCAGCAGTACCGAGACGCGGGAAGTCGAAGCCCGCACCGGCACCGCGGGACTCGTCGTGGTTACGGGGAGCGTGAAGCGTCCGAGAGGGTGTCTTTGCATCGCACTGATCTAGCAAGGCATGTCGCACCGGCACGTGGGGTTTGAGTGTCGAAGGCGTGGGGGTTGTGTGGACGGCGCGTTCGCTCCTTCGGTGGGGCACGGTTGTGTGGTGGGCGAGCACGGGTGGCCGTCTGCCGCGGCAGACCCAGTTCGGAGCGCCGCCGGGCGAAACGATCGGGGATGATTCAGGCTCGGTCGCAATGTCACAGACTGGCCGAAAACCCGCGTGCGCTCGAGAGGATCGCGGCTTTCTGAAAGACTCGCTCGGAAATGGCGTGCTCAACTGCTCCGGGCGGAACGTTTGGTTCCGCACCATTCTCGACCTCGAGAGCAGGCGGTTCATGTCTCACTTCATCTCGTCACGTTGTTGGTCCCCGCGGTTTCGCCGCGTATTGAGTTTTGCACTCGGCACTTCCGCCTTCGCGTTGGCGGCTTGCTCGAGCGACGGCACGTCGCCCGACGTCACCACCAGCGGCGTCGAATCGTCGACCACCACCGCGACTTCGGCGCCGGTCACGCCAGCGACGTCCACCGATTCCACGACGAGCTCCCCCACTACCGCGGTGACGACGACGAGCACCCCCACGACGACGAGCTCGCCGACCACCACCGAACCCACCACGACGGAGCCGGAGCCGACGTCTGAGACCGGCTCCAGCACCTCCACGAGCTCGACCGCCACCTCCCCCACGTCTTCGGAGAGCGTGGAATCGAGTGGCGACTCGGCCTCGCTGGCGACGTCTTCGGAGACGACGACCCCGCCGCCCGAAGGTTTCCAACCGTGTCCGCAGAACGGCGATCCGTGCAAGATCTTGCCGCTCGGCGACTCGATCACTTGGGGCATCAACTACGGCGGCGGCTATCGCGTCAAGTTGTTCCTCAAAGCCATCGCCGACGACAAGAAGATCACCTTCGTCGGCTACGACACCGCCAATCCGCCCGCCGCAGGCGTGATCAGCGGCGACGCCATGTCGCTGTGGGCACCGAACCACGAAGGCCATAGCGGCTGGACGATTCAGCAGGACGACGAGCTCGTGCTCGGGACCTCCACGGCGAACAACGACGGCGTGAATTACACCGGTAAGAAGGTCGTGGCCGATTTCGAGCCTCACATCGTCCTCATTCACCTCGGCACCAACGACATGTACCGAGGCCCCGACGGCGCGCCCGACCGCCTGGGCACGCTCATCGACCACGTGGTCGCCGACGCGCCGGATGCGCTCGTCGTGGTCTCCAACATCATCCCGTTCCCGTCCGGCGCCGCCGCAGTCACGACCTTCAACCAAGCGGTGCCCGGCGTCGTGCAAGAGCGTACGGACGCGGGTAAACACGTCGTGTTCGTCGACCAGTTCGACGGTTTCGCCAACAGTGATTTGGGCACCGACCAGGTGCACCCCAACGAAGGCGGCTACGAGAAGATGGCCGTGAAGTGGTACGACGCGATCAAAGAGTATCTCCCCTGACGGACGCGATTCGAACCCAGCTCAGCCGTATACCAGGCGCGAGCGCACGGACAGAACCGCAGCGCCAAAACCCGGCCTGCGTCGCGGTGTCTGCTGCCGGGGTTCGTGGACCGGCCGTCGCGTCTCACCGCGGGCTGCGGTGACGGCAATCAGCGAACCCGCGCTGGCACCTCGCGCCGTAGGCGCGGTTCAGGTGAGGCGAACCCGGCCTGCGTCGCGGTGTCTACTGCCGGGGTTCGTGTACCGGCCGTCGCGTCTCACCGCGGCGGCGTGCACTTTCCGCAGTGTCTTGGTCACCACAACGGCGCTTCGTAACTGAAGCCGAGTCCCAACCACTGCAGCACGTCGTCGCGATCGACCAAGCGCAAGAAACTCAGGCCCAACGCGAGGGAATCCGTGTTGGCGCGCCGCCACAGCGGAAACTCCACCCCGAGAGAAGCCATGGCGAGAGTGGTCAGTTGCGGCCTGCCCCGATCGATGACCCCGCCGCTCGAGTCGAGCACCGTGACCGATCGGGGAGCCAGAGGTACGCTCAGGCCGCCACGCGCCTGCAGGAACGGCACGCAGTAAGGATTGTCGATCGCCAGCACGAAGCCGAGATCTGGGCTGATGAAACCTCCGAGCGCGGAGTAGCCGCCACCGAAGCCGACGAACGGCCTGAAGAAGTCGGTGCTCAGGGTGCGCGAGCTCAGGGCCGTACGCCCGGCGCCCACCCAGCGAGGCACGTGCGGCTCCGTCCGTTGGTCGCCGGCGGCTACTCGATACGCCGTCGCGTCCGCGGACAGCTCGAGGCCGTGCGGTAATCCAAAGCGCGCCCCCAGCGTCCCCGCGTTGGCGCTACCAGTGAACACACCGCTCGCCACGTTGAACGCTCCGCGCACGTTGACCTCCCCCTCCGGCACGGGGCGAACCGTTTCGAAGACGATTGGAGAGGCGGGCGGAGAAACGATGGGCGCGCTGCACGCGACGCAGCCGATGCCAATCGTGCCGAACACGACGTGTCCCGCTGGCGCACACGCGAGCTTCACGGTCGCACCGTACCGCCCGTCCAAACCACTCGCAACCCGGAATCTGGCCCACGCAGGCAAGGTCGGACGTCGGGAGAAGGTGGGTTTGTCTGGGGCACGATCGTTTCTCGTATCAGCCCGGCTTTTTGGTGGACGCAGTTGGGGGAGTTGCGGCACATGCCGTGCCGGTCGCGGCCGGTGCGTCATCGAAGATAGCCATTGCCCGAGCAACGGAGAGTGATGAAGCCCACGAAGGTGTTAGAGCAGGTCCGGACCCCAGACGGCAGCACGATGGCCCTCGTCGAACACGACGGCGCGTTCATCATTCGCGTCAATGGGCGCGAGCTCATGTCCACGCGTCACTCCCATTCGGAGGAGCAGCTGGGTGTAGTCGCTTGCCAAGAGTGTGCGCAGCGTAAGGGCGCGCGTGTCCTGATCGGTGGTCTGGGCCTCGGATTCACACTGAAAGCCGCGCTCGCCAACCTGGCGTCCGATGCCCACGTGGTCGTCGCGGAGCTCATTCCCGACGTCGTGGACTGGAGCCGCAACGATGGGTATCCGCTGGCAGCAGCGGCGTTGGCCGACCCGCGCACCGAGGTGATAATCGGTGACGTAGCGCTGGTCCTGAAGCGAAGTCCGCACCACTTCGACGCCATCATGCTCGACGCCGACAATCAGACCACCAACATGAACACGGCGGGCAACACGAGTTTGTATCACGCTGCGGGCATCAAGCGGGTTTGGGGCAAGCTCAAACCCGGCGGTGTCGTCGTGTATTGGTCGGCGGGGGAAGACCCGCTGCTCGAGAAACAGCTCGCGGGCAACGGTTTCCAGGTGGAGGTGCAGCGCGTACGCCGGCACGCGACCGGAGGCAATGGTCATCATTTCTTGCTGGTTGGACGTCGCGGCGCGCAAGTTTAGCGCGCATCGGCAGGTTACCTGGCGCACCCGCCACCGTCGCAGCACTGCTCGAACGGCCGGGCTTGGCAAGAGCACACCGAACGTCCTAACACTCGAACTCTGGACGGTGGTGTCCAGTGCCGAACTGGGAGGTTCCATGTTTACGATGCCGCGTTGCGTTGCCTTCAGCCTTGGTCTGGGGCTCGGTCTGCTCAGCACTCATGTTCTTGCTCGTACGTATCACGTTGCAACCGATGGGTCCGACGGCAATCCCGGCACCCGTCACCGTCCCTTGTCGACGATTCAGCGGGCCGTGGAGATGGCGGGGGCCGGCGACGTCGTCCTCGTGTATCCCGGGGAGTACTCTGGGTTCACGGTCGATTCCGTTCACGCGACGCACGCCGAGCGGTTGGTCTTCAAGGGGCTCCCGGGCGCCGTCATCAACCAGCCCGGGCCGATGCCGATCGATCCACCTCTCAACACGGCGAGTGACACATACGAGTGGACGGTATGGCCGCACGCCATAACCATTCAACGCTCCGAATACGTCACGGTGGAAGGGTTCGAAGTGACGGGGATGCCGGGGCGCGAGTTCGACGAGGCTGACGAATTGCTCCACAAAGGCGGGGCGGGAGTATACGCTGAAGCCAGTCGACACTTGACGTTCAGGCGCAACAACTTCCACGACAATGGCCGGTGGGGGTTGTTCACCGCGTTTTGCGACGACACCGTGGCCGAGTTCAACTTCGCCTCGGGCTCCAAGCTCGAACACGGCATCTACCTCTCCAACAGCGCGGACCGTGCGATCGTACGTGGGAATCGGGTATTCGGGAACGCCGTCTCGGGGATCCAAATCAACGCCGACAACGCCTTCGACAACGCGGACTATCGCGCTTTTGCCGATCCGGATGGCGTCAGTCAGTTCAACGTGATCGTCGGCAACGTGATCTTCGGTAATGGGGCCTCCGGTGGCGCGGCGATCAACCTCGACGGCGTCTCCGATTCGCTGATCCAACACAATTACCTGTACGACAATCACGCCACCGGCATCGCGCTGTACCAGATTAACGGGCGGACCGGCTCACAGCGCAACCGGGTGCTCGGCAACTTCGTGCGAATGCCCGCCGACGGGCGTTGGGCGCTCAGCATCTTGGGCTGTACTCCGGACATCACGAGTGATGGCATTTGTATCGAGGCCACGGCCCCGCGCTTACCCGAATGGGAAGCGCTGAGGCCAATCGGTTATGCGTCGGCTAGCACTGGTAACTTCGTCGAGCACAACGTGCTGATCAGCGCTAGTGGCGTCAACGGTGCCATCATCACGGACGCGCTCAGCCTGGAGGCGGATGCGGAATCCGGCGAGGTATTCACGAGTGACTACAATCGACTCGTCGATCGATTCGCGCTGAACGCGGAGACCGTCGACACCGAGCCCGAGGTCTTGTCAGGGCTCGAGTGGCGAGAGCGCACCGGCCAAGACGCGCACTCGCACTTGCTCGACGCGGTGACGGAGTGAGCGGACCGGCCGGCGTGGTGTCTCACCGTCACTGACCCGGCCGGTTCTCGTCGCGTGCGGCGCCGAGCGCGGTGAGGACCTTGGCCGGGGGTTCATCTCGCAGGTACACGAGCAGCTCCACCTCGGTTCCGGCATCCGCCGTCGCGTCGACGTAGCGGAAGTAGCTTGGGTTGGACGTCGTCGCCGCGCGCAGGAGCTCCGCGTCCGGGCCCGCGACCACCAGGGTGCCAGAGTCTTTGGTCCAGAGCACCGCTTCGGGCTGCTCGGCGACCTGACGCGGGTCGAACGTGAGAGGCCACTCGCCGAGCGGATATGCCGGGTCCCAAGCTTGGTTCAGTACCAGCATCTGGAGGTCGCCCTCGGAGGCGGTCGTCGCGGGTAGCGCGGTGTCGAAGAGGGCTTGTGCGAACTCGAACGCCGCCTTTCGTTCAGGCTGTGAATCGCTGTCACACTCGCACCAGCACACGGTGGATCCGTAGGGGTCCCAAAGGACTCTCTGAGACGAATCCGCGCAATCGAGTTCCTCCTTGGGATACGTCGCGAACTTGCCGTAGTGGGACTGACGAAGGTCCTCCAGGGCTTCGGGTTCGAACGTGCCCTCGTAGAGCGTGCCATAACCGTTCGTCGTCCAGAAGTTGCACTTGCCGTCGATCGTGAGCATCCGCCAACCGTGCGCTGCGACGAAGTTCTGCTCGGCGATTGATCCGCTCGCGTCGTGGAGGTAGACGAAGCGAACGTCGTCGCTGCCATCGCAGATCTCGGCTGGTGGTTCCGTGGGACCGGCGTCGGTCGCATTCGTGAAACTGGGCACGGGCTCGATGGTCGAAGGCGCAGGCTCAGTGCTGCTTCGATCTGCGACGTTGGTGGTATCGTCGACGTCGGTCGAACCAGAGTTACCCGCGTCCAAGGTGTCAACCTGGGTCGAGACCTCCGGCGACTCGTCGGAGGCAGCGAGACACAGACTCGCTGCCTGCGAGCATTCGTCGTCGGGGGTGCGACAGACTGCCGAGGCCGAAGCCGAGGCGCACTGCTCGTCTTCCTCACAAGCAAGGGTGCAAACGCCGCATAGGCACACCAGCGAGTCGGAACACTCCGCCGAAGAGCCACAGGTGGCGAGCCAACTCGTGCTCGTGTCGGTGGGTTCGATGCGGGCACCGCAAGCGGCGAGCACCAAGGTGAAGAGAGAGATGTGGATCGGTTTGGTAGCGTGAGACATGAATTACTCCTGTTCCCTCCGTTTGGCTGTTTCGACCAAACCGCGGTGCGAGGCGCCTCCGTTGGGTGGGGGCGTTCGTACCGCGACACACGCGTCGAACTACAGGCGGCGGGATTGTTGCGTTGTGGATAGTCGAGTTCAGGTGAACCCAACTCTGGGACTGTGTGGAACCTCGAAGTGTCGCGAATGCGTCAGTCGACGCGGGTCGTGCTTTGGCCGTAGTAGAAGGTCACCTTCTCGGCGTCCTCCGGGAGGGGGTGTCGTTGGTTGTATTCGTGAACCCGGCTCCACAACTCGTCCACGTGCGCGCGGGTGCGACGCAACAGGCTCTGGACTTCGTCGCGGAACGGGTGTCCGGGGTAGACGGAGAAGCGATGTGTCGAGCCGCCGACGTTGTCGTCTGCGCGGGACTGCGGCGAGTTGATCTTGGTCGCGATGGCGGTGGCTACCGCACCGTAGTGATCACATACCGCGGCTTCCCAGCCCTGCTCCGACCCAACGGGGATGAAGAAGCTCTCCGCGGCGTAAACGGTTCGCCCGCCCTCGGAGAACGCCTTGGCACGTCCGCTGAACAGGAGCTCGTCCAGAGCTTGGTCGAACACCTCCTTGGGGACGTGCAAGTGACGCTCGAGTTCCGCGCGATCCTGATCGCCTCGCGTCGCCAGGATCAGCCACAACAAGTTGGTCAACGTCGCGACCTGGTTGGCCGTTTCCCCATCGAGACGATCTGCCTCCGGCGTGATTCCGTAAACCGCCGTCACGCCCGAGCCGCTGCGATACACCAGACCACTGTCGACCAAGTCGTTGAGCAGCGCCGACAAGTCTCTGCTCGACAGATGACGGAACGCCCGGTCGAGCTGGAGACGCGTGAGGCTTCCTGCCTCGAGCTTGGCGTAGACGTTGCGCCAGTCGGAGCGTTGCACCTCCGACTGCGCGAGCACCCGACGCATCTTCATCTCGTAGGAGCGCAAGGCAAGCCCGAACATGTCGGCGACGACTTTGCGCCGCACGCCTTGCCCCTCGAGCTCCCGAGCCAAGTCGAGAAACACCTGGTTTGCGACGTGAGCAAGCGGGGCACGTACGCCGGCGGCAGTTGCTACCTGCGCCAACAGTACGGTGGTCTGTCGCACAATCGTGTCAGCGAGTAAACGAACGTCCATGCCGTCAGGGTAGCTCCCAGGTGCGCGTCGCCTAGCCGAAAAATGTTTCGTACATGGCTGCCGTGCCCAGGCCAGAGTGCCTACTCGCGTGGGGTTCCCCCGCGCCCCCGCCGAAAATTGACGGAAGGTACCGCTGGACCTTTGCGCGTCTGGCGAGCAGCCGCTAGTTTGCGCTTGGAAAGTGAGGCAGTCATGACCAGCTCAGGTGTTCCCCCGCAACCACCAGGCCCGCTCGCGAGCCACGAACCCTGGGATCTCGTGGCGAAAGGTTACGCCGCCGAGGCCAGCGACGTGATGTTGCCGTTCAGCAGACACGCGATCGCGTGGGTGAATCCGGGGCCCGCAGCGCGAGTGTTGGACGTCGCGGCAGGCTCGGGCATGTTGTCGTTGGAGGTGGCGCGCAGCGTGCAGCGCGTCGACGCTCTCGACTTCTCGGAGTCGATGTTGGCCGAACTCGAGGTCAAAAGGGCAGCGGCGGGCATCGGCAACGTCGTGGCTCGCCACGGCGACGGTCAGAACTTGCCGTACGAAGACAACACTTTTGATGCGGCGTTTTCGATGTTCGGGTTGATGTTCTTTCCGGATCGGCCCCGCGGGTTTCGCGAGTTGCATCGGGTGTGCAAACCGGGTGCGAGCGTCGTGGTGTCGTCGTGGGCACCGGTCGAAAAGTCGCCGCTGATGATTTTGATGTTTGGCGCCTTGCGGGCGGCAGATCCCGAACGCGCCGCGCCGAAGACCAATTGGCTGAGCCTCGAGAACCCAGAATTGTTCGCGCGAGAAATGGAAGAGGCCGGCTTTCGCGACGTCGAGGTGCGGCCCTTCACCAACGAGGTGCCCGTCGCGAGCGCGGAGCAGTATTGGGACGTGACCGTGCGCGCCAGCGCGCCGCTGGCGTTGCTCAAGCAGCGTTTGGGCGTCGAAGAGTGGGCGCGTCAAGAGCGGCTCGCCAAGGACTACATCGCGAGCGTCGTGAAAGGTCCGTCCAAGTTCGGCACCACGGCGTACCTTGGGTTTGGCCGCAAGTAGAGCGCGTCGGCTGGTGGTAGCCGACGCGCCCAAGCGAACGCCGGCGGAAGTGATCGCGACGCAGGCCGGCTACTCCAGAATCGGTGGGTGGTGGAGGCGAACCGAGACGTGGTGGAGCTTGGCGAACGAGCGCGTCAGCTGCCGAGCTGTTCGGCGAGGTAGCGCTCTTTGCCCAAGGTGGCGATCAGGCGGAGTTGCGCCGTCAGCCAATCGACGGCTTCCTCTTCTTCGACGAGGATCTCTTCGAGCAGAGCGCGCGTCCCCGCGTCCGACTTGGCCGTCGCCAAGGCAACCCCGCGGTTGAGACGCGCGACCGCTTCTTCTTCGAGCGCCAAGTCGCAGCGGTGCATCTCCTCGCCGTCTTCTCCTACGCGGATCGGGAAGAGCCGTTGCACGTTGGGGACGCCTTCGAGGTACAGGATGCGGTCGATGACTCGGTCGGCGTGTTTCATCTCCTCGATGGACTCTTCGCGTTTCTTGTGCGCGAGTCGCGGGTAACCCATGTTCGCGAGCATCTTGGCGTGCAGGAAATACTGATTGATGGCGGTGAGCTCGGAGGTGAGCAGTTCGTTCAAGAGTTCGATGACTTCGGGGTCGCCTCGCATGTCCTTCTCCGTTCTTCCGAGGATGTCCTCGAGCTTACTGTCATTGGTCACATCAAGTCGTCTTGCACTCGCGCGCGCGCGTCCGTGAGCACCGCTTCGACCTCCTCGGCGCACAACCCACAACCCCCGGCCGCGTGTGTGTAGCGGGTGACCTCGTGCAGGCTGGTGAGCCCGTTGAGGCGTACGGCGCGCCTTATCATCCCCTCCGCGACCGCAAAACAACGACACGCCACCGTGTTGTCGGACGAACCGCACGGTGCCTCCGAGCGGCAATCGTAGATGGCCGCGCGGAGTGCCTCGGCGAGCAAGACCGAACAGTGCATCTCGGCTTCGGGCAGCCCACCGAGCATCGTGGCCAGACGACGGTGAGACAACGCCAGGACGTCTTCGGCGGCGCGGCCCAGCAGCGCCGCACGTGCCCCTTCGGCGTTGAGAGCCGCGGCGCTTCCGACGGCATCTACGGTGAGTTGCGTGATGACGTCGCTACCGTCGAGCACCAGCGCTACGCGCAACGCGTGCCCGCAGGCGCGGTTGCCGGCGCGGCCGACGCCTCGACGTTGGGTCGAAGGTGCTACGGAGCCGGCGGCGGATCCCGACGACGCTGGGACGAGCAGATCGAGAGGGCCAGGGTGGAGCATCGTCCTCCCTCTGCAGCAACCCGCGTGCCAGGCAACGAGCGGCAGGAATGTAGCGGCCTGCGCGCGCATCGGCTGTTGCGTTTGTCACGCTTGTCGGCTTTGCGACAGTTCGGGAGACGTAAGCGGCGGCGTCTCGGTCGGTGGTGTCGGGGCTCCGCCAGCGGTCCGCGTCCTCAACGCATCAGCTTCTGACGTTCGGACCGGGTGTAGTTGCTGAGGTGTCCTTCCCGCGCCGCGGCGCGACGGGCCGCTTTGATCACACCCTGACTGCGGCCCGGCGCGGCCGGTAAGCTCGGGAGCTTCTCCGGGCTGCCTGCTCCACACGACGGGCAGTTGGGCGTTTCACCCAAGCGAACGAGCTCCTCGAAACAGTGGCCACAGGCGGGACAACGATAGTCGTAGATGGGCATGCTCGAGTCGCAATCAAGAACCGGGCCAGGCTTTGGTGCACAACTTGCTTCGCTCTCGGGGGCGTCGCGATTCGTAACATCGACGGCGCGAAGAAAGGCGTTTCAGATGGCGTTCACTCCCGTATGTCCTGCAGGTGCCGTGAGCGAAGGCGGCATGGGCTTGTTTCAAGTGGGCAAGAAGAGCGTGTTGCTCGTTTGGCCGAGTGGCGGTCAGCTGCGGGCGTTTCGCGGTCGTTGCCCGCACGCGGACCTGCCGCTCCACGACGCGACGTTCGATGGCGGCAAGCTCACGTGCGTCCAACACGGTTGGGGATTCGACTGCGACACTGGCAAGTGCATCACCCACGTGAGCGTGCGCAACGCGCTGCACCCTTACGAGGTTCGGGTGGAGCAGGGCGAGATCCAAGTCGATCTCGGTCCGCCCAAAGCGGCGAAGGCGTAACGGCGTTTGGCAACGGCCATCATGAACAAACCGGACGCACGGGATTACCTCGAGCTGTTCGCCACCTACGGCAAAGATCTGAGCAAGGTTTACCTCGAGCCAGAAGACGAGCGGTACCGTTTGCTGTTCGAGCAAGTGTGCAACCTCTTGATTCGGCACTCCGACTTCAACCTCGGCATGCCGCAAGAGTTCCGCACCTCGGCGCGCCGTTATCTCGCGGGTGATCGGGCTACGGTGGCGCACCTGCGCAACCCCCAGAATCGTCACTTCATGTTGAGCGACCTCTACGACTACGTGGACCTGCGTCGCCGGGTGGGGGCAGTGTAGTCCCTCATAGTGGAGCGCCGGCGGCAGAGACCGCGCGGGCTGGCTCGGAAACGAGGCGGCGGCGGAGTTGCGCGGCCGAAATGGGCCTCGTATACCGCGGGAATACGGTAATGACGCAGGGACGGATCGCGGCGGTTTGGTGAACCGTCCAGGTTGTGCGACAATGTAACATCCCAACGTTGGTGGAGGTGCTCTTGTCGTCGCTCGTTCACTGTAAACACTGCAGCCGCCACTTCAAGCGCGTCGAGGTCGCGTGCCCCTTCTGCGGCGCGGCAGCCGCAGACGCGAGTGACGTCGCGGTGAGGTCGCCGAACGGCTTATCTCGGTCACGGGTTTACGCGGCCAGCGCCGGGTTACTGGTTTCGGCGGTGTTCGTCGCGTGCACGGAAGGTTCGTCGGGTCCGGCTGCCACCTCCGGTGACGCCTCACCCACCGGCGCCGGCGCGACCACGGACGGGAACGCGGGACAGTCCACCGCCGGCGATCCCGACGAGACGACGACCGCGGGGCACTCGATCGTCGAAACAACGGGCGCCGACGCGACGCTGGCAGACGCCACCTCGACAGCCGGCGAAACGTCCGGCGGCGAAGTACTCGGCGGGGGCGAGGCTTGTCCCGGGTTTACGGTGCGCACCGAAGGCGGCGCGCGTTGTGACGATCGAGCCCCGTGTGCGGAAGGTCTCGTCTGTTCGAACGGCCCCGTTTACATTACCACCGGCGGCGGGCCGAACTGCGTCGCCGATCCGTGCCAGTGCAATCCCGAGCTGCGGTGTGATGTCACGAACTGCGACGGGCAGTGTGTGGAGAATGGGACGTCGTGCGGAACGTGTGTGCCCAACTGCTCGACGGACAACTGCTTTGGCACCTTCGAGTGCGTGGAGAACGAGTGCTTGGCCAAGCCTTGCGATGCGGAGGGCGGCACGGTGTGCGGCGAAGGTCAGCGCTGTGACCCGAGCAGCGCCGCCGACGGAGCGACCGGTTGCGTGCTCATCCCTTGCGACCAGCCGGAAGCGCTCGACTGCGGTGAGGCATATCGCTGCGACCCCGAGGACGCTGCCGCCAACGCCATGGGTTGCGTGCAAAAGAAGTGTGACGAGGAGGGTGGTCCGGCCTGTCAAGAGTACACCGCTTGCCGTCCTGCCGAAGCAGAGGCGAACGTCTTCGGTTGCGCGCCGCTGCGCTGCGACGAAGAAGGCGGACCATCTTGCGGCGAGGGCTACGACTGTGCACCTGAGGCGGACAACGCTGTCGGCGCGGGCTGCGCGCCCACCTCGTGTGACGCGGGGTGGAGCTGTGAACCCTGGAAGAAGTGTGATCCTTCGAGCGCCGACAGCACTGCAGACGAGCACGGGTGCGTCGAGCAGCCCTGCTCCGAAGATGCCGATTGCGCGTGCGGTTTCTGCGTGAACAGCGGATGTTCTCCCGAACCCTACACGTGTTGGGTGCCGGAGATCGTGGCTACGCCGTACGGCTGCGTGTGGCCGGATGACGAGTGGGTGTGAAGTCGGATCTCGGCCCATCGCCGCAGCTCGCTGCCGTCCCGGACCCGCTGCGCGAGTCCGAGCGTCGAGTGCTGATGGCTCAGCCGCGGCCGCGCGTCGCGCTGCCAGTCTTGAGTGGTCCGGCGAGCGCGCCGCCACTTGCTTCCGAGAGTCGCGCCGTCGACCAACGAGATCGGCCGATTTACGTCGTGTGGGAGTTGACGTTGAAGTGTGATCTCGCGTGTCGGCATTGCGGCTCGCGGGCAGGCGCCGCTCGTCCAGATGAGCTGACGTTGGACGAAGCGTTGGGTTTGGTGAGACAACTACGAGCCCTCGGCGCCCAAGAGGTGACGCTGATCGGCGGCGAGGTGTACCTCTACGAAGGCTGGGCGCAGGTCATCCGCGAGATTCGAAGTTGCGGCATGCAATGTAGCGTCGTGACCGGCGGTCGCGGGTGGACGCTGGCTCGCGCCCAGGAGGCCAAGGCAGCAGGTCTGCAGTCTGTGTCGGTTTCGATCGATGGCGACGAAGCCACACACGACAGGTTGCGCGGCCTGTCGGGCACTTACCGAGCGGCGCGCGCCGCGATCGAGAACTCACGCCACGCCGGCTTACCGGTTTCACTCAACAGCCAGATCAATCGCCTCAGCATGCCGCATCTGCACCATCTCTACGAGATCGTCCGGCAGAGTGAAGCTCATGGTTGGCAGATCCAGCTCACGGTCCCAGCCGGGCGTGCGGCGGATGAACCCGAGGTCGTTCTACAACCCTACGACTTGTTGGAGCTGTTTCCGGTGCTCGCAGCGCTCAAGAGCGATTGCGACGCCAATCGCATCAAGTGCCTGCTTGGCAATAACGTCGGGTACTTCGGACCCTTCGACCACGTGCTCCGCAGTTACACCCTGCGCGGTCATAGCTTGTCGTGCCAAGCGGGTCGGCTCACGTTGGGCATCGAAGCGAACGGCGACATCAAAGGTTGCCCTTCGTTGCCGACGGCCAATTGGGTGGGTGGCAACGTGCGGCAATTTCGACTTCGTGACATCTGGGAGCGGGCCGACGCGCTGCGCGTCAACCGCGATCGCACGGTCGCTTCGCTCTGGGGCTTTTGCGCGACGTGTTATTACGCCGACGAATGCCGCGGCGGCTGCAGCTGGATGGCGTCGTCGTTGTTTGGGCGCACTGGCAACAACCCGTATTGTCATCACCGCGTCCTCGACTTCCGAGCCCGCAACTTGCGCGAACGAGTTGTGCAAAAAGTAAACGCGCCGGGTTCATCCTTCGATCACGGGCTCTGGGAGATCGTGGTCGAGCCGTGGAGCGACGCGGACCGGCCGGCGTGACGTTGGTTACCCCCTAACGCCCCGATATCGCGGTGACGTGTTGCACGACCACCGAAGCGAGATCCGGAGAGAGCCGCAAGTCGCGTGGCGGCGACTGTGGGTCGTTGAGGAACGTCACGTCCGATGACGACAAGTGGTGGTCGGTGTTGGGCACTTCTACCGCAACTCCACGCGGCGCGAGCGCGGCCAGGCGCTGTGAGTCTTCGAGCGTACAGATCCAGTCGTTGGCTCCGTGAAGTGCCACGACGGGCACATCGATCTTCGACCACGCTTGCTGCAACGGTTGGAGTTCGAGTTCATGATAGAACGAGACGTTGCGGCGGTAGATGGTGACGTCCGTGAAGTGGTCGGGCTTCACGTCGCGCAGGTCGGGCCGTTCGTGCAGCGCTTGCGCCGGCGTGCGGCCGCCCTCGACGATGAGGCGCAGCAGCTCGACTTGACGCGCGACACGCGTTGGTGGGACATGAACTTGCCGCATCGCATGGCGCTCCAGTGCGGACGTCAAACCAGCCGAGATTGGGATGGCGCTGGCGCCGAACGTGACGATACCCCGTAGCCCGAGCGCCGTCGGCAGCGAGTTCGCGAGCAGCGGCGCCACCATCGCCCCCAAACTGTGCCCCCACAACGACACGCGCTCGTGGTCGCACCAGGTTGCGTTGGACAGCAAGTCGAGCCCGGCCCGATACGCCGCGAGCTCATCGAGGAAGCCGACCTGCGTGCACGGTGGGCCTTCGCTGTCTCCCATGCCAAACCGTTCGACGCGCAGGCTCGCGATACCTTGCTGTGCCAGGTGACCAAGCAACGCGGGCACGGGCGCGTCGACATCGAACGGATACTCTTCGGACGCCCAATGCGCCCCGGGCAGATAATACAGCGTTGGAAAAGGCCCGGGCGTATCGGGCAAGAGCGCGATCGCGCGAAGGCGGTAACCAAACACAGACACTTCGTCGAGGAGGATCGTGCCGAAGGCGTGCTGCTCAGTGGGCATCCGGCGCACGTGGCAATCCACCTCGAGCGCTTGGTCTGCCCGCCGCAACGTCAAGCGCAGGGGTCGTTCTGGCGCTGCCAACCGCAAGAGTTTGCGTGCAGTCCCGATGTCCTCGAGCGGCGTTCCGCCTAGCGCCACCAAGCGATCGCCCACTTGCGCTCCTGCCTGATCTGCCGGTGAACCGCGTTGCACGCTGCGCACGTACAGTCCCGGGCCGGCCGGCGCCGTTCCGGTCACGGGGGCGACTTGAAGCCCGACGTAGCCGCGGCGAGGGAGCGAGTTTGGCACGCACCCAGCATAACAAAACGTCTCGCGACGTACACGGCGTCTCGCCAAGGCGCACCGTGCACACGCCGTTCCTTGGGCTCCGCGAGCGTGATTGACGCTTTTGCCGCTCGCATGTAGCCGGTGTTGGGTACACTCATCGGCGATGGCCAGGTCGCCGGTGCACTTAGCGCTCAAGATGAGTCCCGAGCGTGAGCAAAAGACGAAGCAGCAGCTCCAGCAGCTCGGCTTCACGACGGAGGTGGTGAACCCGGAGCGGTTGCTCGACGTTCTGCCTCGAATCGAGCTGCTCATCATCGGGCGCCCACCGCAAATCGACTGGAGCGCGGCCGCGCGCTTGCGTTTGATCCACGTTGCGGGTTCGGGTGTGGACCCGCTGCTGCCCGCACGTGGCCTGCGCCCGGAAGTGACCATCACGAACAGCCGCGGCGCCCACGCGGACTTGGTTCGCGACCACGCGATCGCGTCTCTGTTGGCGTTGTTTCGCGACCTTCCACGAGCGCACGCGCAACAAGCGCGACGTGAGTGGCGCAGTTATCCGACGCAATCGGTCGCGGGTAAACGGCTGTGTATCGTCGGGCTAGGTGAGGTCGGCGCGCGCATCGCCAAGGTGGCTCACGCGTTGGGGATGCGCGTAACCGGCGTGTGCCGCACGCCCAGGCAAGTGCCTGGTACCGAGTTGGTCGTTGGTGTCTCGCGGCTCGTCGAGATCATCAGCACGGCGGATGCGGTCGTCGTCTGCGTCCCGCTTACGTCGCAGACGCGCGGTCTATTCAACGCCGAGGTGTTGGCGGCGTTACCGCCGGGCGCGCGTTTGGTGAACGTGTCGCGTGGCTCAGTGGTGGATGAGGCCGCGCTCGAGGTGGCGCTCCGTGCCGGACGTCTCACGGCAGCGGTGGACGTATTCGAAGCCGAGCCTCTGCCGACTACGTCGTCGCTGTGGGATTGTCCGGGGTTGTTGGTTACCCCCCACATAGCGGGATTTGCGGCGGACTACATGGACGGCGTGATAGCGGCGTTCGCCGCCGCGGCGCTCGCGCTCGAAGCGGGTGAACTTCCGCCGACGGTGGTCTCACGGGAGCATGAATACTGATGACGCAACCGTCACGCCGCTTGCCCGTGTTGTACGGCGGGCACGACGCCGGACCGCGGCCCGTGACGCGTGAACGGGTGTGTTTGGCGCTCGAAGGCGGGGTCGACCCCGTCGTCGTCGGCGCAACTGTTGCGAGCGGGGTGTCCGAGCTCTGGGCGGCGTGTCTCACCGAGCTGGGCGACGCGCCCAAACCCGCGTGCGCGCGTGGTTGTTCGCATTGTTGCCACCAGCGCGTCGAGGTGACGGCTCCGGAGGCGTTCTGGATAGCGCGGTGGCTCGCGGGCGCGAGCCCGACGCGGTTGCAGAGCATCGAGCGCGCGGCTGAACGGCACGCGCGGCTGACGGCGCGCGAGCACTTCTTGCAGCAAGTCGCTTGCCCCTTTTTGGACGCGGACGGCGGTTGCTCGATCTACGAGGTGCGGCCGATTGCGTGCCGGCGGGCGCATTCACTCGACGTCGCGACGTGTCGCGAGTTGGCAGTCGAACCGCGCCTCGACGTCGTGGTGCCTGCGTCGGAGGCGCTCGACTGGAACACGTCGGCGCTAGTGCTTGGCTACTTCGAGGGTTTGGCGCACGCGGGGCGACCGCCGCATCAATACGAACTCGTGCAAGCGGTGTGGCTCGCACTCGCACCGGACGCGGAACGCCGCTGGCGCACCGGTGAAGAGCCGCTGGCTCGGGCCTCGACGCGACGTGCAGAGACGCTGCCCAGCATCTTGGGCTCGGCGTGACGAGAGGTTACCGCGCTTTGGAGTTGCTGCGCGTTCGAGTTACCGCGCGTCGGAGTTACCGTGCGTTACCGCGTGTTCGACTACTGCGCCGCGATGCCCGCCGCGACGCGCATCTTGTCGATCAGTTGTTTGGGGTGCGGTAACTCGCAGAGCTCACGCTGCTCGTCGAGCACTTCCCGGAGGATCTCGTCGGTGGTGAGAGGGTTGGCGAGCACGACCCGGAACACCACCGTGGGGCGACCTTGGCAAATCTCCGGCGTCAGGGTGGTGCGCGACACGAAGTTCTTGCCGCGTTCGCGCTGTACCTTCTGGAGCTCGACCGTCAGGCGATTCAAGAGCTCGTTGGTTTCTACGGAGAAGGCTGCCCCCTGGACGTCGGGAGGCACCAAACGGTAGGTGAGGATGTTCGTCTCGGGGGCGCTCACGAGTTGAAACCACGGATCGTCGTCGATCATCTTGGCGAACGCGGCGGCCCGGGCGATCCCGAGTTCTATGAGCAGCGAGAAGCCGCGACGCCCCAAGATGCGCAGCGCCGAGTGCACGAGCATCGCCATGCCGGGGCGCGAACCCTCGAGGGTGGTGGCTCCCAAGTCTTTCGAGCCGCGACGAATGATGTATTGTGCGTGGTGGATGATCGAGCTGGCTAACGTCGGATCTTTGAGCAGCAGCAAGCCGGCGCCCATCGGGACGTAGAGCTGCTTGTGCGCATCGATGGCGACGGAATCGGCGCGCGAGATGCCGGCGAGCAAGTGTTTGTGCTTGTCGGACATCAACGCCGGGCCACCCCAAGCTGCATCGACGTGGAAGTGTGCGCCGAACTGCCCAGCGACGTTCGCGAGGTCGTTCAATGGGTCGATGTTTCCGGTCTCCGTGCTGCCCGCGATCCCCACGATTGCCAGCGGTTTGATGTTGCGGGCAACCAAGTCTTTGCAGATGCGCTCGACTTCGCCCGGCCGCACCTTGTTCCGGGCATCGGTGGGCGCCATGACGAGATCCTCTCGGCCAATTCCGAGGACGTCTGCAGCCTTGCCGAGGGAATAATGACCGCGCTCGGAGATGACGACGGCGAGACCTTCGTAGCCGTAGTGCCGTAACGCGCGGTACAAGCCGGACTTCGCGACGCCAGCAAATTGCCCCGACGGCCCGAGGGCGCGATTGCGCGCCATCCATAGAGCCGTGATGTTGGCAACCGTCCCACCGGAACAGAACGCACCGAGCGGGTGCTCAGAGTCGTGCATCCAACGTTTGTAGAACGCGTCGTCCTGGTCGTAGACGAGGCGGTGCAACATCCCGATGACCTGACGTTCGAGCGGGGTGAAAGCCTTGGACGTCTCCGTCTTCACCAAGTTCTGGTTCAAGGCGATCATGATCTTGGAGAGCGGCAACATGAAGTACGGGATCGTAGACGTCATGTGGCCGACGAACCGCGGTGAAGCGGTGTGCACCGAGTTCGCCACCACGCTCTCCAGCACGAACCGAGTGTGCTCCGACACGAACGTCGGATCCTCGGGGATGTTCGAGTCCGAGAAATCGCGCTCCAGGTCGTCGATGTCGCGCTCCACCGCGACGATGTGCTCCTGCAAAAACCCGAGCAGGTTTTCGGAGATTTTGCGTTCGATTTGCCCAAGGGTCGACTCGGGCGCTTCCGGCACCGTGAAGACCCGATGGAGGCTTTCTAGATTGGCCTGGGCTTGTTTGGGATTGACGGTCACGGTCACCGGGCTCGGTAAAACCCGGGTCAGGCTCGGGTCAGACCGATTGTGGTTCGTTTGTCCGTCACTTTCAACCGCGGCGTTCCCCGGTAATTGTTCGCTTTGTTTCCTCGGGTGAATCGAGGCTTGCAGCGACCCCCAAGCCTGATACAGAGGCTGCCCATGAAAGCCCAATTGGATAGCCGCCCCGGGCGCAACACTCGAACCCACCGCGCCGTGGAGGTCGTTCCCGGCTTTCATCGCCTGGCCGAGGGCTCCGTGCTCTACAAGTGCGAAGGCACCGTCGTCGTTGCAACCGTGAGTGTCGACGACACGGTGCCGCGGTTCCTCGAAGGCACCGGTAGGGGCTGGGTGACCGCCGAATACCAGATGCACCCGCGCGCCAACCCCAAGCGGCGTGAGCAGCGCGACGGTCGAGCCAAGCCGCCGTCCGGACGCACGCGCGAGATCGAACGTTTGATCGGTCGTGGATTGCGGGCCGCGGTGAACATGGAGGCGTTGGGCGAACGCACCCTGACGATCGACTGCGACATCCTCGAGGCCGACGGTGGGACGCGAACGGCGTCAATCACGGCCGGGTGGATCGCTCTAGCACTGGCGGCGGACAAGCTGATGACGCGGGGAACGCTGTCGCGGCCATTGCTCGAGGCCCAGGTGGCCTCCATCAGCGTCGGCCACGTCCAGGGTCAATACCTGCTCGACTTGAACTACGCCGAGGACAGCACGGCGCGCGTCGATTTGAACCTGGTGGCCACCAGTGCGGGCGACATCATCGAGGTGCAAGGCACGGCGGAAGGTCGCGCAGTCCCGCGGTCGGAGATCGACGCGATGATCGACCTCGGGCTGGAAGGTGTCGCTTCGTTGGGCGCCATCCAGCGCGCCACGTTGGAAGCTGCTGGCGTTAACTTGGCGCGAGTGTTGCGCACATGAGCAGCCTGGGTGAAGTTTCGCCGATCGACGGCCTGCGCGTGTCACTCGACCTGCGCGAGGCGAGCGACGACGCCGCCACCTACGACTGCGCGGTGCGTTGGTCGAATTCGGACACGAAGACGCCGGCGCAAGCGCTGGGCAGCGCTCGCGTCACCATCGATCCCCCAAGCGTCGAGTTCTCCCAACTCGAAGCTGCCCCCGAAGCGGCGCTCACCTTTACTCGCACGTTGCTGCGCACCACTGCTCGAGGTGTACAGAACGCGCGTTGGCCGCGCCGCATCACGCGCTGGCGTGACGAGAGCTGAGCCCGTCGCCACACCAGAGACGCTGAGACATTACTTCTTCTTGGAAGCCTTCTTCTTGGCGGCTTTCTTGGAAGCCTTCTTGGCGGCCTTGGCAGGCTTGGGTGCGGGCTTCGACTTAGCGGCCGCCTTCTTGGCGGCTTTCTTGGTGACCTTCGCGGCAGCAGGTTTACGGCCGCTGGGGCGTTCGTCGCCCAGTTGCTCGTTGGCCTTTTCGATGGCTCCGTTACGAGTCCATCCTTCTTTGATGCCACGGTTGATGAAGGTCAGCTGTTGCTTTGATGGGAGGCGGGCAGCCGTGATCAACAGGTGCGGAGGTATTTCACCAATCTTGGAGGTGATCCCCAAAGTTTCACACACCCAGTAGACCTGCACGCAACGGCCCAACGTGGCCGTGCTGCCGACTCCAATGGTGCGTGCAACCGTGCGGAGCGACCATTCCCGACGAGCTTGAGGCTCGAGAGCTTGGCCACCTTGCAGCTGCTTCACGATGATCTTGCCGACCTCATACGCATCCTTGGTTTCCAGCGGTTGGCCTGCCAGAAGAGTTTGAGGCCAAGGAAGAGCGCGAACTTGGTTGGGCGTTAGAGGCTTTGTCACGATCCGGAACGGTTACACAGGGAACTCGGTCCACGCAAATTTATCGGTAAGGGGAGAGACATAGAGTGATAGTGGGTGTGCTGCGGCCGCTGACCAGCCCACAACTTCACACAAGTGGAACAACGCCAGCTGGAGGGGGTGGCACAATCGTACACCCATGTCCGTTGGAGGGGCTGGTGGCTTGCACTTCCTGCCGAGGCCTGTAGTGTAAGGCCGAACCAGGCACTTCCGCCGCGATGTCCAACGACGATAACCTCCCCGATAAGTCGATACCCACGGTCGACGAACTGCCGAAGAATGCCCGCCGTCACGGCCTGCTCACGTGTACTTCGGACGCGGCAGTGGCACCTATTGAAGTGGTGGACTCGGTGGTGCTGGGCACGGACGCGCAGGCGGCGACGGTCAAGCTCGTCGGGCCGGATGTCGCACCGCAACATGCGAGGATTTGGAGCACCGCCGCTGGGGCATTTTTGCTCGAAGACCTCGGCTCGGCCAGCGGAACTTTCGTGAACGAGGTGCGCGTGCAACGGCGCACGCTCATGCTCGGGGACCGAATCCGGCTCGGTGCGACGCTGGTCTTCGAGTTCACCTTCTAGTTAACTGGTATTTTTTGACGATGACCGCCCGACATCGCGGTGTCGGCGCCTCGCCGACGGTCGGTGGCCGCGGGTGATGCGCGCTTGTCTCGCCGAACAGCGGGCCGCAAACCCGGCTCTTGTCCCACCTCGCGTGGGACAAACGTGACTCATTTGGGGTGGGTCTCTAGTAATGTCCCACGAAGCTGAGGCTCGACGGTGAGAGGCGCAGCGCGACTGCTCCGGCCGCATCATCCTCGTCGGTGAGCCACAAATAGGCGGCCACTCCTCCTGCCAAGGCGGTAACCCCCGCGCTCAAGTAGAACAGCGACCGTTCGGTGTTCAACGCGCTGATCTCGTCCTTGTATTCGGGCGGGCAGGTGTTCGTCTCGGCATCACAGGCCGCATCGAGGGTGGCCTTGTGGTTGCTGCCGAGCACCGCCGTCGTCACCGCTGTGGCCAGGCCCAGTCCCGCCACCCCCAATGCGCCGTAGAGCGGCCAATTGACGCGCATCGGCTCGTCGTGCGGTGGATCGCTGGGTGACGGCGTCTGGCTCGTGCCCGTCATCGCCGAGGGACTGGGTGTTGCGGCCGAGAGAGCCTCTGCGCTCGGAGCCGGTGGGATGTGCACCTGAACCTGCTGGCTCGGCGCGACCTCGAGCGTTCGCTCGAAGAATACCCGACCCGCGGCGGAGGCCCGGACGGTGTGCGAACCCGGGTTAACGGGCCGCGAGATGTTCAACAAAGCCAAAGGCACTGGTTTGTCGTCGAAGCTTACGCTGAGCTCGGCTGCCGACGCCTCGGCGTCACTGCCCAAAAGTAACGCCACCTGGGGAACCTGGGCGCGCAGCGCCTCGGCTTCCTCGCGCGCCTGGGCTACGGCCTCGCGGTACGGAAGCGGGGCCGTTGCGTCGAGGTCGAGGCGCGCCGTTTGTTGGAAGCGGTCCAAGCCCTCGAGCCAGCGTCCCAACTTCACGAGTGTGCGCGCCTGCATCACGGCGATCGAAGGCACGTCGAGGATCGCTGTCGCGCGATTGAAGTTCTCGAGCGCGGCCTCGAAGTCCCCCGCGTCGTAGGCCTCCGCGCCGCGAATGGCGAACTCGCGGGCGAGCACGCGTGTCTCTGGATCGAGCGCCCCTGCAGCCACCGCCGGTCCGCCACCTGCCTCCACGCTCGGGGCCAGAGTTTGTGCCGCCGCTGCGGACGACCACGTCAACGCCAGGCACGAGACGACGCCAACCAGCGAAAGTATCAGAGATGACTCGAGTCGTCTCACCGTATGCCGCGTGTTTCCCCTAGAAGCCAAAATCATGCTTGGGTTTTTTTGTTTTGATTGGGGCTCGGCTGTTGCGCTTGGCAGGTGCGGGTTGTTCATTTGGCCCCGGCGCTGCAGCCTCGGGCCGAGCTCGAGCGAGCTCTGGAGTGTTCGCCGGCTCGTTCGCTTGGAGGAGCGTCGGCATCGGAGCCACCGAAGGCCCGGCGAGACTGGCTTCGACCGTCGCGGGTGCGGGGCTAGCGTCCCTGCGAACGAACACGTCGAGGCCAACGAAAACAATCGCGCCCACGGCCAACACTCCGGCGATCAAACGCACCGTCGGGTTCCGCAACGCGCTCGGCCCGATCCGTTCAAGCGTCTGGTCGAAGCCGCGCGTCTTGCGTCGGTTGTACTCGGGGGGCGCGCCGGTACTCGGCGCTGCCTGCAGCAAGCTGGGGCGGTCGAGCCAAACGGCGCGGATCGAGTTACCGCTGAGGTCCTCTTTCACGCCGTGGTCGTAGAGCCACAACGCGAGCGCCTCACCGAACTCGCTCATCGACGCCCAACGTCGTTCGGGCAGTTTGGCCAAACCCTTGGACAGGACCTGCCACAGATCGGAGTCACCGCTTTGCGGTGGCTGAGCCGGCTCGTGGATGATCGATTGCATCAGCGCGTTGTAGTTGGGCCCGGTGAACGGTACGTGGCCGGTCAAGAGCTCGTACAACGCAACGCTCAGGGACCAAACGTCGCTGCGCGCGTCCACGCCTTCTAGACCTTGCGCCTGTTCTGGAGACATGTACTCCGGGCTGCCCAACACCGCGCCCATCTGTGTGAGTTTGCCGTTCACGGGCGCGTGGTCGACCTTTGCGATGCCGAAGTCGAGCAGCTTCGGTTGGATGCGCCCCAGGGCGTCGGAGGCGAGGAGGATGTTGTCGGGCTTGATGTCGCGGTGAACGATGCTGCGTTCGTGCGCCAATCGCAAACCGTCCGCGATCGGTAGTAACGCCTGTACGGCCTTGATGGCGGGCATCGGGCCGTCGCGCTGGATCTTCGAGGCCAACGTCTCACCCTGCACGAACTCCATCACCAGAAACGGGTCACCACGATTCGTCCAACCGAAGTCGAAGACGCGCACCAACGCGGGGTGTCCGAGTCGCGCCGCGGCGTGGGCTTCTCGCGCCATGCGCGTAGCCAAGCCGGGCCCCGCCGTTTCGGCGTGGATGAGTTTGAGCGCCACGTCGACACCCAAAACGAGCGAGTGCGCGACCCAGACCACACCCATGCCACCACGCCCGATTTCGCGGTCCAGCCGATACCGATCGCCGATCACCTCACCGGCGAGGTAGGGGCTGACGCGCGCTACGTCGGGGGCAGACTCCGGCGAAGCGGTAACAGGGCGAAGCCGACGTTGCGTCATGGAGCTCATAGAAACGGCCGACCAAAGTGAGCGTTGGATCTCACTTTAGGCGGAAACGGTCAGAGCGTGAGCGCGGAACAGATTTTCTCGAGGCGCTAGTCCACCGAGTACAGGAGCGACCGAACTTTGTGCCTGATCCAGGTGCCGCCGTCCAGTCTGAGAACGATTCCACTCCACACGTGGTCCAAGCGGATTCACGGGCGTTTTCGGCCCGTTCGGAATCGAAACGCCGACTCCGACGCGCACGTGAACGAGCGCGAGCTTGGGCCCGCCCGAATAGCTCTACTCAACTACTGCTCGGGCTCGTACGCCGGGGGGGCTGGAGCCCCGAACGTGGCCTCGTCACCCACAACGAAGCCGGGTTGGTTGCCGGCTTCGCCTCCGAAGAAGTCCACCAAGCGTGCGAAGTACGTGCCTTGACTGAGGCCTGTCGTGGTCCACGGGGCGTGCGGAGGAATACGTCCCACCGGCGCGCCGTCGAGGAGCAGCCACTGCAGCTGGGTCGTCGGGTTGTGGGCGGTCAACGTGCCCGTCTTCCCGGCTTTGCGCAGCAAGCCGAGCTCCGCGGGGCTGAGCACTGGTGGTGGTTCCGGAACTCCATATTGCCTGAAGAGGGCGTCCCGCGGCGGAACGGCGAGCTTGGTCACCTCGGCGTTCGACTCGACCTCGAGCTCGCTCGTGTCCCACACCAGCTTGGCTCCGCGCGGCGACTCGAACTCGGCACGCGTGGGTAACAGACCCTGTTCACACACCGTCGACGAAGGCGCCACGGACAACCACTCCAGCAAGAAGCGGCAGAGCAACGGTCCGCCGAGTTCACTTTCCTCGACTTGGGCCTGGTGCAGATGGAGTTTGCCGCGGCTGGTCTCGAACGTCCAAACTTGCGTCGGGCGCCCAAGCGTGTCCGGCCCCGAGTGTGGCTCCGGGTCCAAATGAATGAGCGGCGTGACGTCGGGGCGCCCCTCGGTGAGCAGCGTCCGAATGCTGCCCATCGGCAACACGCGATAGCTCTGGCCATCGGGCCACAACAACAAATGCCCGTAGTTTTCTGCGCGCGACGCGATGGCCGAGCCGCTCGCGAACGGAAACAGATTGCCGTAGAAGGTGATCTGCATGCGCCCGTGGCTTCGCAAGTTCACCTCGAACTGGCGTTGCGTCTTGGTGGCCACGTCGAGCTGCTTCGACAACGAAGCAGAGGTCTTCGAGGTACCCGGATAAGCCGGCCAATACACTCTCCCCGTGAGCAGCACGCGCGTCAGCTGTTTCGGCGTCGCCTCGTCGGCGTTGGGTGCCGTTTGAATCGCGAGCGGCGTCGGCGGTTCGATCGGCTCGACGCCGGGGGGCTTTTTGGTGTTGGGTTTGCCGGTCGGCGATTTGGTCGTCTTTGCGACGAGACTCCCCGCCGCGACCAGCGGTGACGGCGTGATCGTCGCGTTCGGGCTCGGCTCGAGCGCTCCGGACGAGTTGGTCTTCGGCTCCGTCTCACAGGCCGAGCCCGCGAGCGCGGCGAGCACGAACCCGACGAGACTGCAGCGCCGCGCGGTCATGGTTTTGCTCCGTTCGACGCCGTGACCGACGGCGGGTTCGCGGCGGGCTCGGTCGTTTGCGGTGAGACGCTCGCGCGTGGCAACGCCAAGTACATCTCGTGTGCGTCCTCGCCGTTCGAGTAGTAGCCGCGCCGCACGCGGGTGCGCTCGAAGCCGAGCCCGAGGTATAATCCGATCGCGGCTTCGTTGCCGGCGCGCACCTCGAGGAACGCCGCCTTACGCCCCGCGCTGCCGTAGGCGTCGAGCAGCGTGGACAACAGCGCTCGGGCCGCTCCACGCCTGCGCTGTGTTACTGCAGTCGCGACGTCGATGATCTCGATCTCGTCGCCGACCAACCACAAAAGGACATAAGCTACGGGTTCATCACCGCTCGTTGGTGAAGCGACCCAAAACCGAGCGTGGGGCAAGCGCGCCTCCGCTTCGATGTCGACGTGCGCCGAGTTGACTCGAGACAACGCCACGAGCGCGCCGTGAACCGGCGCGAGATCGGAGAGCTCGCGAACGACGAAGTTCATGTCAGCTGCTCTTTCGCCGTACCAAACCCGAACTCAGGAATTGGTGTAGACTCTTGCACACGTCGAAGGTGCTGGCGTCGACCTCGTCGACGATTTGTCGCACCGAGCGTTGCCCGTTCACGGCGGACAACACCAGCTCCTCTTGCGCGGTGAGCTCCGGACGTTCCCCGAGTCGCTCGAGGGCGACGCGATCGGGCACCAAGACGTCGTCGAACTGGAACGACCCCTCGATCAGCTGCCACTCGTCCACCCTCCGGAAGCCTTCCATCAAGAGCGCGCCAGGTGCCATGGTCAGGTGCGCCAGGGTGGCCTCGGGCGAAGATTGCCCCACGTGGAACATGAAGCGACCGTTCTTCCAACGCACCGCTTCGTACACGAGCTCCGACGTCTGACGGCGCAGCGCTTCGCGGATCTGTTGGTCACCCGCCAGGCGCCGTTCGACCATCGTCTCACCGAGCAATCGTGACGCGGCGTCGGGCTCACCGAGCAGCGTCTCCAAACGTTTGCGGTCCACCACGCCGTCCTCGACGAGGAAACGCCCCAACAGGAAACTCGACGGCAGGTTCGTCGACTTGGCCATGTCGATACGCCCTTCTCCGAAGAAGAACGCGATCTCCTGGGTGCCGAACGTGATCTTGAGCACGCCGGTTTGGCGCTGCAGTTCGAGCATCTGCATCACCTCGGCGATGGAAATGAACCCAAGGTCGCCCGCGAGCACCGCGGTAGAATCACGCCGTGAGTTGAGCAGCCCCAACAAACCAGCCAATCCCTTGAGATTGTCCGGCGAGAGTGACTCCGCGAACGCGCGGGTGAGCTCGACGCGGTCGCCCGTGAGACCGAGCTGTGACAGTTTGACGAATAATGCTTGCGACAGCGCCTTGGAGAACAAGCTCGCCACCTCGCGATCACGCGTCTCGGCGTCGGGTGCCGCCTCGACGCGCGCGAGATCCAGCGTGTCTTCGCTCTCTGGTGGGGGGTCGGAGCGGGCTTCGCGTTGCGGTTTGGCGACTGCTTGCTCGATCACGGCCTGCAACGCCAGTGGATCGAACGGCTTGGTGATGGCGTCGACCGCGCCGGCTTGTTGCAACGCCTGTCTGCGGATCTTCTCCGCCTTGGCGCTCATGAGCACGACGGGGATTGCAGCCGTCGCAGGGTTCGCGCGCAACGCTCGGCACACTTGAATCCCGTTCATGCCCGGCAACACGAAGTCCATCAGCACCACGTCGACCGCGCGGTGCTGCAGGATACTCAGGGCCACGGCGCCGTCCGACGCGGTCAGGGCCTCGTAGCCACGCGCCTGGAGCTGGCGCACGACGACCTTTCGGATCGTCGGGCTGTCGTCGACCACCAACACCGTGCCTGCCATCGAATTCCCTCGGCAACGTGCGCCGCGGCGTCAAACCAAGTCAAGCTCCGGTTGGGTGACACACGACAAAACGCCCGACATCGCCCACCTTGCCTCACCAACCTGGGGTTCCGGGGGGCGTGGGAACGTTTGTGACGCCGCTCGTCGCCCGGCAACCTCGTTCGACCGGGCGTCCTCACGTGCGGTGCTGGCGACGAGTGCAGGGCGGCAAGCGGGTCGAGGTGGTGCTCTCGAGCCTGCCTCGACGTGGGGTGACATCTTTGGGCAGCGGCGCCGTCTTCAGCGAGACAGCTGTCGACCGCAGCGAACGTCGCCGGGTTCGCCCGCCGGTGCTGGCCGTGGGTTCACTGTCTCAGGCGGGCGCTGGCGGCGGCCACCACTTCCGCGCGGCGCGGCGCGAGCTTGTCCGTTCGCGCGATCGCCGCCGCCACGAGTTCGGGTCCGGCCAACTCGGGCCGTCCAGTGTTGAATGGCGGCTCGGGGGCGTATTCGACGCCAAGCTCCAGGGCGGCGGCGAAGTCGTGTCCGGCGACTTCTGCAACCAACGTCAGACCGAGGTCGATACCTGCCGTGACGCCGCCGCCGGTGAACAAGTTGCCGTCCCGAACCACTCGACTCTCATCGACACGAGCGCCGAAGCTCGGTAAGTGTTCGCGCCACGCCCAGTGGCACGCGGCGCGTTTACCCTGAAGCAGCCCCGCTGCGCCCAAGATCAGCGAGCCGGTGCATACGGACGCCAGGTAAGTGGCGCCGGAAGCCAGTCGTGTCAGCTGCTCGAGGAAAGGTTGGTCGTTCAACCGCTGCAGGGTGCCGAAGCCGCCCGGGACGAGCAGTAACGTGCACCGTTCGATGTCGCTGAGTGCGTCGAGTTTCGTCAAGTGGAAGCCGTTGCCGAGGTCTAGATCGCCGCCGCTCAGGGTGGCCAAGTGCGTCTCGGAATGGGGGATCCGAGATAGGACCTCGAGCGGACCCGTGAAGTCGAGCTGCGTAACGCCGGGAAATAGCGCGAATACGGTCACGAAGGGTGAGGTTGCCGTTGCGTCGTTGGACATGACGCGACTATGGCTCGCGGCGGCGAAGGCGCAAATGACGTAGATGCCTCGTTTCAGGCCATCGCCAGCCGTTCCGGCAATTAACCTAGTGCACGAATTTGCGTGCTACTCGGTGCAGGCAGGTTATGCTCGCCCTCATGGCGAAAATGGACCCGGGCTGGGACTCGGAACCCAATGCGACTCGTAGTCGAACTGCCGCAAGCGGACTCGCCACGCGTTCCGTAACCGCCAAGCGGCGCGTCGCGTTCTTGATCTTCGACGGCTTTCAGCTGCTCGACGCGGCAGGTCCGATCTCGGCGTTCGAGGTCGCCGCCGACCTGGTACCAGGCGCCTACGACTTGTGCGTCTGCGCCGTCTCACCGGGGCTCGTCGCGAGCTCGTCGGGAGTCACCATGGCTGCGACGCCCCTGCACCGAACGTCGCGCATTGATACTCTGGTGGTGGTCGGCGGTAAGGGCACGGAGCGCGCAGCACGGTGCCCCACGACGCGACGCTGGGTGAAGGCGTGGTACGACCGCGGCAGTCGCGTCGCGAGTATTTGCACGGGAACCTACGTGCTTGCTGCGTGCGGTTTGCTAACGGGTAAACGCGCGACGACCCATTGGTTTCGGAGCATCGACTTCGCGGGGCGTTTTCCCGACGTAAAGTTGGAGCCCGACCGAATCTACGTCCGGGACGGCCGCGTCTGGTCGTCGGCTGGGATTAGCGCGGGTATCGATCTCGCGCTTGCGCTGATCGCTGAAGATCTGGGCGAAGACGTCGCGCGCGGCGTCGCCCAAGAGCTAGTCGTTTATTATCGACGCCCCGGCGGTCAGTCGCAATTTTCTCCGTTGCTCGTCGAGAAGGGCGGCGGCAGGCTCGACGGAATCTTGGGTCACATCCGCACGCACCTGCACGAGGACCTGTCGGTTCAGGCGTTGGCGCGGGTCGCGAACATGAGCCCTCGGCACTTCTCTCGACAGTTCAAGGCCGAGCTCGGACTCAGCCCTGCCAAGGTCGTAGCCAAGATCCGGGCCGAAGCGGCGCGCCTGTTGTTGGAGGTTCCTGGCGCTTCGGTCAAAGAAGTGTCGCACCAGTGTGGCTTCGGCGATCCGGAGCGCCTCCGCCGGACTTTGCTGCGCGCGTACGGCGCCGTGCCGTCGTCGCTACGAACGGAGCCCAACGTGTGAAGTCGAGCGCGGGCCCCACGGCAGTTGGCCCAGCTCGATACTCCACCGGTGCGTCACACCCGCGCGTTTACGGCGTTCACGAATGCTTCGAACCCTTCCAACGCCGGTTGCCGGAGCCGTGGGAAGTGGCGCGCGCCGTCTCGCTTCAACGCGGCGATCTCTTCCGGTGCAAAGTTACCGACCATGCGCGGTTGTTCGAGCCAACCGTCGAGCAAGATCTCGTCGGCTTCGGGATGGAACTGCGTTCCGAGCGCCGAACCCAAACGAAACGCCTGCACTGGCGTGCGATCGGAGGAGGCGAGCAAGGTGGCGCCCGGCGGCAGCTCGACGGCATCGTAGTGCCAGTGTAACACGGGTGCCGATTGGCCGAACTCTGTCTTTGCGTTGGCGATGGGACCGAGCACCGGGTCGCGCGGGGCCGCTGTCGTGTAGTCGACACTCGCGAGCCCAATCTCCGCGCCGTTTTGCAGGTGGATCTTGGCGCCCAACGCGAGCGCGAGGAGCTGCATGCCGAGACACGCGCCGATCACCGGAATGTCGCGCTCCGTCGCCTCGGCCAGGATGCGTCGCTCCGACGGTAAACCTGGATGCCGCACGTCGTCGTTCGCATCTTGCGGTCCGCCCATGACGATCAGGCCCGCCAACTCCTCCACTCGCGGCAACGTCGGGCGTACTTCGCTGACCACTGACAAGCGGTGTACCTCGACGTCATGGTTGTTCAAACCGAGCTCCAGCGCGACGTCGAGTAAACCCGGTTGCTCCCAAGCCGCGTGAGTCAGGATGAGCAGACTGCGCTTCGTTCGTGTGCCCTTCATGCGGCCGAGTATGGGACACCAAGCACGGCGCGTCCAGTCGGCACCGCGCCGCCTTCACGAACGTCGCGGCTTGCGAACACGCGTTTCACGCGCGTGTCGCGCACCGTGGCAGATACGCGCTGAACGCTGCTCGAACTCTCGGCTCAGTGTTGTTGACCTTGCCCCAATCGCCGCCGCTCGCCGTTACGGCCAGTTCTTGCGCTGCGGGTTCGACCAAGGGTCTTTACACATGACGCAGTCGTCGCCCTCGAAGTATCGTTTGGCGGCTTCGTCACCGTAGATCCAGTAGCGAAGCCACGCGATCATCGCCGGCGTCTCGACTCCGCCGGGCACGCCGCCGTGTGTGCCTTGGATGTACCCGTGATCGGCCCCCACGACCAGACTGAAGAACGTCTGGGTCTGCGAGTCGGCGAACGTGGGGGCCAACCAAGAATCCCCGTTCGACATCACGTCTTCGGTTCCGCCCATCAGCAGCAATGGCCCGCGCAGTTCGCCCTGGGCTTGGTGACCGTGGATGGAGACCACCGTGGCGATTGCCTCGTGACCACCGATTTCGACCGCGCCCGTCCCACCGACCGAGTAACCCAGCGCGACGGCGTGTTCGACATCCAGTTTGCCCTCGAAGTCGCTCCCGGCAGTGGCGTTTTGTTCGATGATCCAATCGAGCCCAGCGATCATACGCATGCGTGTCACTGGGTCGCGAGGGCCGCCTTCGAGGGCGCGACCGATGATCACGAAGCCGTGAGACGCGATGCGCTCGAGCAGCCCCATCATTTGAGAGACCTGCATCCCCGTGCCCGGACCGAAGGTGATTGGCGCGTGCAGGAAGCCATCGGCGCCGAGCATTTGGGGACGGACGATGGTATACGTCCCGTCGGGTCCGGTGTTGGCGAGCGACGTCGTCTCGAACGGGCCGAAGTCGGAGTAGTCGTCGGTGGGAGGCAACATGGAGCCCGTGGTGTCGGACGGCGCGGGCGCTGTCACGTCTCCCGAAGCGAGTGTCTCACCTGATGGCGTTTCATCCGAAGCACCAGATTCTGCGCCGTCCGAGGTCGCCGGCGACGTCGACGTTTGGGAGCCCATGCCGGGATCGCCGCTCGTGACCGCGTCCGAGTTGGTGTCGCTCGTCGCGGCGGGAGTGGTTGGCGTGGGCGTGGTTGGCGCTGGCGTGGTCGGCGCTGGCGTGGTCGGCGCGCCGGGCGACGTAGGTAGCGTGGGAGGATTGGAAGTAGCGGGGCTCGAGGGTGCAGTCGTCACCGTGCTGGGGCCGTTCTGCACGCCGTTCTCGCCGGAGTTCCGTTCCGAGCCGCACGCGGGCAACAACGCCCACGTCGCGAGCAGCAGACACGATCGAAGTCGTACACTTTTGGTCATTGCATCCTCTTCAGCCACGTATCCTACTGAGCTATCCACGCCGCCCTGGGTTTCCGTTCACGCCCGCACACGATGCCCCCACATAACCCCGCAGCGTCACAAACTTACACCTTCATGTGATCCGCGAATGCCCAGCGCCGGACCGGGATCGGGCAAGGACGCAACGGATCCCGCGCCAGCGGGTCGCTTGGTGGCGCATCGTGTCACTTGGTCGTGAGAAGCCATCGTGATACCGTCGACCGCATGAAACAGAAGAGGGAGGGCCTGCCGCTCGGCGGGATCGGGCGTCGTTTGGGTTTTGTGCTGGCCGGACTAACGTCGCTAGTCTCGGCCTGCAGCTCGCCAGACGAAACGGGCGGGGAGGCTCCCGAGTTCATAGAGCTCCAAACCGTCACCGAAGCAGTCGCGTTGAAGCGTCCACCCGCGGCGCCGCCCGTCGGGCTGAGTTTCTGGTGGCAGGAGGGGAAGGTCCGCCTGTTTTCCGGCGCAGAGAAGACGGTCGACCTGTACGAGGACTTCCCGCGGTACTTACAGGAGCTCGACATCACCTCCGAGTCGGAAACGCCCACGGACGAAGGCATCGAGCCGATCATCCAAAGTGGCGACATGGCTGGCCTCGACTGGCGAGGCGTCGAGCAAACGGACGAAGACTGGCGTCCGGAAGGTAACTCACCGCCCACCTATACTCGGAGTCGCTTCTTTCGAGGTGCGCGCTGGATGAAGCGCGCGAGCTTGTTTGCGCTGGTTCCGGTGGATGATGCTGGTCACGTCGTTGGAGCTCCGATCTTCGAGGTCGCGGGTCGCGATGACGACGTTAGGCGCTCCGACGACGGCTTCGTACGTCGGTTCTTGGCGCGCCAAGTGGTCCGCGGTTGCAAGGCCATCGGTGACTGCTCGAACGCGACCTCGTATCTTGCACAAGGCCTCGTGCAGCTGAGGGGCTCCAACAACGCCGCGCGCCGCGCTCAGCGCATCCCGGCGCGCGCGACCCGTCTTCAGCTGCTCTGGTCCGAAGATCTCACGAACGTGCGCGAGGTCTCGGTGCGACGTCGCCAGTTCGAGGATACCCCGTACCGTTATGGATTCGAGCCGCAGCTGGAGCTCGTGACGAATCCCGCCAATGGCGAATACTTCCTACCCGGAGAGAGCTTCGACTTTCGGATCACTTACCGTGACGGATCGGGCAATCGTCTGAACCCGTCGGGCAGCTTGCCAGCTTACGCCGAATTCACGAGCGACCAGATCGACAGCGGGGTTCGCTATTACGACGGCTTCCGTCAAGTCTTGACCGTCTACTACGCGCTGAAACACCGCGAGGGCAACAACATCTGGGCATTCGCTGGACCGACGAACAAACTCAAAACGTCGGGGCACGTCGTTCCACTCAGCGACTTCTTCGACCTCGCGTTCACCCAGATCCCGATGGCGACGGTGGCCGAAGATGGCTACACCTCGGTCTTCAACTTGGTGCCGAACCCCGCTTACGAACTCGACCCGTATCTGTCGACGCAGCGACCCTCGGACGTCGTACACGTCACGGTGCCGAGCGACGCAGAGCCCGGTACGTACCTATTGAGCTTCAAGAGCCGACGCGATTGGGGAGGGGAAGCGACGGTGCGCGCCGTTAGCCTCGAGGTGCCAGTTGGTCAGAGCGCACCCACGGTATTCGAGCCCAAGACTGGCAATTGTGACGAATGTCACACCGGCTCCGCAGCCCTCGGCAAAGTGCTCCACAACATCGACGACCGCAGGACGTGCTTCGGCTGCCACGCCCCACTGGCGATGGAACCCGACAACAGACTGGACTTCCGCGCGCACTTCATCCACACGCGCTCGAACCGGATGCCAGCCGATCCTTACCAGTGCGAGACGTGCCACTTGAGTCCGCCGACCGGACCGGCACGAGGCTTTCCGGGCGTCGACGCGCTGCCGTGAGACGACGCGCTGCCGTGAGACGACGCGCTGAAGCGGGCCTCCGAAAGCGGCCGCGAACGCCCGGCACCCGTTGGGCGGGCGTTTTTCCCATCGCAACCGGTTTGAGATCTGCTCTTCGTCGAGGTTCGCGCGCTCACGCTGGACACTTGGTCCGCGGCCTTCCGAATTTGGGCTGCGGTGACGGAAGTCAGCGAACGCCGCCGGTGGCCCACCGTGCCGTTGGGCGGCTTGCAGCGAAAACGCCAATGTCGGCGGTTCGACGTCACTCGCCGTACGCCACTCGACCCGTGATCGTCCAGGCGTCGCGTTCTGGGGTCTCTGAGCTGGTCGTGGTTTGAGCGTAGCCGGCGAGGACGAACGAGAACGACGCGGCGTTCGAGTTGGCCACTGCAACGTCCAGCGCAAAGTCCGAAGTTGGCGTGGTCCATGTTTGCTCCAGGAGCAGACGTCCGGAGGCGTCGAACGCGCGCAGGAATGGTACGCGGTGAGACGTCGAATCACGCTGCGTATCGCCTGCCACCCAGGCAACACCTCGAGCGTCGAGCGCCACCGAACGCGCGTTGTCGTTGTTCGGGCCGCCCCATTGTTGGTTCCAAATGACCGAACCTCGAGCGTCGAAAGCCACGGCGAACGCGTCTTCTTTTCCCGCAGCGGCTTGGTGCGTGAGCGTTCCGTAAGTGTAGCCGACCACGACCGTGTAACCCTTCGTCGCGGCGACCCCGAGCCCGTAGTCGGTTTGCGGGGTGCCCCATTGCCACAGCGCTGTGCGCGCGCCATCTGCAGCGTATTGGGCGACGAAGACGTCGTTGCCGCCGAACCCGACAGCGTCATCGAAGACGCCGTCCGTGTAGCCCGTGAGGTGGAGAGCGCCATCTGCGGTGCTCGTCACATCTTGAAGGTAGTCGTTGCCCGACGAACCGAGCTGCACGGTGAAGCCCAACGAACCTTCCTTCGACACCCAGGTCAAGAACGCATCGGTGCCACCCGTGCTCACCGCACCGGAGGGAGCACCTTCGGTATAGCCTCCGACCACGACCGCGTCGGGTGTGACGGTAACTGCGTAGACGTCGTCGTCGAGGTCGCTGCCCCATTGCTCTACCCAAGCGAGCTCTCCCGATGGGTGATACCTCGCCAAGAACGCGTCGTGGCCGCCGCCCAGCTGCGAGCCTAGAACTCCGGTGGTGTAACCCGCAACGTATAGCGCCGCGTCGTCGTCAAAGGTTACCGACTGGACGTAGTCAGAACCGCCGCTCGGCCCGAGCGCGAGCGATTGCGGTTCGCCTTCGGCAACCAACTGAAGCAGCGCGCTCCACTGCTTGACTTGTCCCGGTTCACCGGTCGACGGCTGTGTGTTGGCTTGGCGCGTGTAGCCGCCAAGGGCGTAGACCCCACCGGGTCTCGTCGCCGCGCTGCGCACGAAATCGTCGCTGGGGACGATGGTCGTCGTGCGCGTCGACGTGCTTAGGACGGGGTTGACCTCGGCAGGCGTGGGGCCGGCGCCCGAACACGCGACGAGCAGCCCCTGCGTGCCGGCAAAGCAGAACGCTGTCCTCCATCGCGCGAGCCGGGCCAAACGCATGCAGTTCTCAACCGACGTCACTCAGGCGATGAGTTCGGACAACACCCCCGAATACGACTCGCCATACTGCTCGACGGGCACGTCCATCGCATTGCACAATGTCGCCAAGAGCTTGTTGTGGGGTTCGCCCCGGTAGTGCAGCGCTTGGCCGGTCTGGAGGTAGCCGCCACAAGAGCCGATGAGCGCGAACGGGATGTGTTCGACGCTGTGGGACTCGCCTTCCTCCATGTCGTTGGCGGTCAGGATGACGGTGTTGTCGAGCGCCGTCTTTTCACCTTCGACGGTCGCGTCGAGCTGCTCGACCAAGTTGGCGATTTGGCTGAAGATCCACCCGTCGATCCGAACTTTCTCGTCATACGCGGCCGCGCCGTCGTGCGCCACCGTGTGGTAGTCCCGCGGCACGTCCACCCAAGGAAACGCGTCACCGTCCGCGCCCACGTCCGAGTAGAGGTCGATGGCTACCACGCGCGTCGCGTCACATTTGAGGGCTGCTGCAACGAGGTCGAAGATGTTGCGCATCGCGGTTTGAGTGTCGTTGCCCGTGGCGAGGGCAGGGGGCGAACAGCCCGCGGTCGACGTGGTTCCGCCCAACTCCTGAGCGACGCGTTGCTCGAGTTCGCGCACCGAGGTGAGGTGGGCTTGGATCCGCATCCGGTCATCGCTGCCCATGTGTCGACCGAACGCCTCCAAGTCCGCCCCCAAATAGTCGAGGATACTTCTGCGGGTGAGCAACGCCGTGTTCACGGTCTCGGCCGGCACGCTTGCGCTCGAGAACAAGCGCTCGAAGAGGCGTTGCGCCGACGTCTCTGGAGTGTTGGCTTGGCCTTCGCCCCGCCAACTCGTTCCCGGGCCGTAGGTGTTCACTCCCAGGTACAATGAGGGGAACGGCAGCGCGACTCTCTTTTGCAGCTCGGTGGCGATGAAGTGATCGATGGACGGTCCGAGGGCACGGGCGACTTCGAAACCCGGATCTGCAGTTCCCGTGAGCAAGGTAGGGTAGGTGAAGTGGCCGTCCCATTTGCGATCGGGGTAGTCGCTCATCACTTTGAGATCGAGCCCCTCGATGATCGTCAGTTTCTCTTTCCATGGTTCCAACGCGCGTAACGTCTCACCAATTGTGACGTCGGAGCCCTCGGGGTAAAAGTCCGTTGGCACCAAGCCATTGCACCACGTCACCGTCACCAGTCGTTTGGGGCCGGTGGCGGATTGAGCTGGCGCGCGGTCGACGTCGAGCAACGGCAGCAGCGTCGCGCTGGCGCCGAGGCTTTGAAGGACTTGCCGGCGTGAGTAGCGGAATTTCGGCATGACTCTACTGTTCTCCTGCTGCGAGCGTGCGGAAGCGGAAGGACCGCGAGGTGGCGACGGCCGCGATCAAGGTGGGAAAGTGCTGAGCGCTGGCGGCGAATGCTTCGGAGACGCCGAGTACGGAGGGCGCGTCGTCTTGACTCTCTTCGCGTCCCAGGGCGTAACGTAGCCACTGCTTGGCGACGCAGTCGCTCACCTCTTTGCTCTGGGCGAAGTGCTGCATGAGCTCTGTGGCGTCTGCATATTGGACTTCTCTGCCGTCGAGCGTGTACGTCGCACTCGCATCCACAGGCAGACCATTGTCCTCGGTCCGGAAACGTCCGATGCCGTCGTAGTGCTCGAAGGCAAAACCCAAGGGATCGATGACTACGTGGCACGACGCGCAGGGGTTCTCCCCATGCTGCGCATAACGGTCACGTGTCGTACCGCCCGCCGACGGCGGGGCCGGCGGCGGAACGTCGATGCCCGACGGTGGCGGAACGTCTTTACACAATAGAGCGGCGTAGATCTTGTGACCACGTTTGACGGGATTGGAACCAACCGACGCTCCCGAAACCGTGAGGAACGCGGCTTGCGTGAACAACCCCATGCGTTGGTCAGGGTCGTGGTCCACCGCCGCAACGTCGCCGGCCTCGTCCCACTCGAGACCGTAAAGCGCCGCCAAGTCGCGATGAACGGTGGACGTCGTTCCCGTGAGCAGAGCGCGCAGCGTACCATCACCGTCGAACACGACGCGTTCGGCGAAGCTCGCCGCTTCGTCGGCCATCGCCGTAGCCAAGTCGGCGGTGAACTCGGGGTACAGGTTCGGGTCCTTGTCGCGACTCACCACTTGGTCGGGGTTGATCGCCGCCCAGTCCAAGAAGAAGCCCGAGACGGAGCTCCTGGCTTTGGGATCTGCGAGCATCCGCTCGACCTGTTGTTGCACTTGTTCTGGTTGTCCTAGGTTTCCACTCGCTGCTGCATCGAGCAAGGTTTCGTCGGGAGGCGCTGCCCAGACCAGGTAGGACAATCGCGAGGCCAACTCGTAGCCGTTCAACGCCGCGACTGTGCCGTCAGCCGTTGGGGGTTCGGCTCCGAGTTCCCAGTGATAGAGAAACGCGGGGGATTGAAGCACTGCTTGGACGACCACTCGCAGGCCTTGTTCGGCGGTCAAGGCGAGTTCGCTGGTCACCTCGGCGTAGAGCGCCAACAGGCGTGTGGTCTCTTCGTCGGTAGCGGGCCTGCGGTAGGCCGCCGTTGCAAAGTCGAAGACGAAGTCTTCGACGCAGTCGGCGCTCGGCGATTGGACGGAGCAACCGAGCCACTCGGAGAGATCGGCCTCGTTGGCGAGCGACTCCGCGGCGTCCATCAAGAGCTCCGCCTCCAAGGTCGAGACGATGCCTGCTCTCGGGAATGCAAAGTCGGTGTTACGATCGGAGGCGAAGCCGTCGGCAGGCTTGGCGCTCGTCCCCAGCAAGTCGCGCACCGTATTGTTGTACTCGCGGTGGTTTAGCCGTCGCAGGGGCATCGGGCCAACGGCGTTTGGATCGCCTGCATCGAACACCGGAGTGGGAGCTGGCGCCGCGGGTTGACCGGGCGTGGTCGACACGGGAGCCGGATCGTCTCCGTGCGTGGCTGTCGGCGAGGCGGTAGGCGTCGTGGTGGCGCCATCGGAGGGCGGGTTCGGGGTAATCCCGGGGCCGACAGCGGTGCCAGGTCCGACCGTGGTTCCGTGAGTGTCCGAGTTCGGTACGCCGTCGTCCCACTCTTCGGGGCTCGTCACGTTACCGCTGCAGCCCATCAAGCTTACGCCAACGGCGCAACGAGCGAGGACACGGCGCGAGCACGACCAACGACGGGGGGTTTGGTAGGCCATCATTGGTCAATGGCGGTCGGTCCTCGAAACCTTCGGTCGGTCCCACGCTTTTTTCCGTGCGTGGCGTTGCCTGATGGGCACTCGCGTCGAAACAGCCGAGCGCCAAATGGCACCACCGTTCCAGAAACTTTGTTCCGGGTGAGTTGAGCCACCAAATTTCCAGCGCCGGCCTGCAAAGTTGCGGCTGGATCGGGTGTGGGGTTGGCTCGCAGGCCCAGGCCGTTGTTGACGATGCCCGCGCCTGATATCCTGGGAATCGATGTCGCGCCCGATTGCGCCCGTGAGACACGTGACGTGGTCGCAAGGCGATCCCGCGCTGACGTCGGCGCAACCGTTGACCTTCGATGGGGTTTACGGTCGGTGGTTTCACGAGGTGCGTCGCTGGGCCCGGGCCTTGGGGGGCTCCGCCGCCGATTGCGAAGACGTGGCTCAGGACGTCTTCGTCGTGGTGCGGCGGAAGTTACCGAGTTTCGACGGCACCAACTTACCTGGATGGCTGTATGGGATCACGCGGCGCGTCGTGCGGGACTACCGGCGAACCGCTTGGTTTCGGCGGGTCTTGGGAAAAAGCGGCGAATTCGAACCAAACGCACCACACTTTGGCGATGAAGGTGCCATTGAAGATCTGAGAACTGAGATGGACCAGCGCGAAGCATGGCGTGAATTGGAGCGTGTTCTCGGGCGGATGTCCGAGAAACACCGCGCCGTGTTCGTGCTGTTCGAGGTCGAAGGTTACTCCGGGCAGGAGATAGCCGACCTCGAGGGAGCAAAACTGGCGACGATTTGGTCGCGACTGCATCAAGCGCGGGCCGCGTTTTCGTCGACGGTCGCGGAGTTGCGCGCCGACGAGCAGGCTGGAGGCGAGTCGTGAGGCGGGGCAGCAGTTCCAGGCTGCGTGGGTTTTTGCGCAGCGTTAACCTGGGTGGCTTCCGGCGACCCAGCGTCGAGCTTGCTGAACCGCGCCGTTTGGTCGAAATGAACGACGTGTCGGACCCCAACTTGCGTTGGGGTGCGGAATTGGTGAGACGCGCTGGTTCGGTGGAGCCGTCGCGCCTCATGCAGGCGCGGGTTCGGGAGCGGTTGGATGCGGCTCAGCCACCGCTGCGGCGCCGCGTGCGCTGGGTGCGCGCGGCTCCGCTCGCCGCGTTGCTGTTGGCCGCTGGCGCGGGAGCCACGGTCGGTCGCGGTTGGGTGCAAAACCTCGTCGCGGTACGGGAGGAAGCCGCCATTGACGATGGTTCTGCGCGCGTGGAAACGCCGCGGTCCAGTGCCGCGCGGGTGTCGGCTTCGGTAGCGGAGCCCGTCGAGCCCAGCCCGCCCGTCGCGTCCGTCGAAGTGGCGCCGACTGCCATGCCCTCCGATCACGACGTCGAGCCGCCGCGCGGGACGACGGCGCGTAAATCCACAACGAGCACCATCACACTAAAAGACCAGCCGTCATTGGCCGAGGTCGCACCCGAAACGCCGACTCAAGTTCGAGACCAAGGCTCGCAGCTGATGGTGGATGCGTTGCAAGCGCGGCGCGCCAAACGCTACACCGAGGCCAGTAAGTTGGCTCAGCAGTACCTCACCCAATATCCCCGCGGTCCACTTGGCGAGGAAGCTCTAGGCTTGGTGATGGAGGCGGCGGCCAACACTGGCTCTTCTCAACGACACGCGCTGGCGCGCCGGTACCTGCAGCGTTTTCCGAACGGACGGTTCACCGCGACCGCACAACGGATCTTGCAGGCGCCGTGATCGCTCGTTATCTTCCTCGGCGCGGCGGGACGGCAAGTCCGACGCGTAAACGTTGGGCGGCGGTGTGGGTGCTATTGGGTTTCCCCTCGTGGGCATGCGACCCCGTGATTTCCTTGGGAGACGCTCCGCTTCGCGGTGATGACGGTGGAATGGCTTCGTCGAACGACGCCGCAAGTGGGGCCGCTCCCGACGGTTCCTCGGCGTGCAGCGGGTTGGTGTGTGACGGACTAGAGACGACCGGGTCCGTCGAGATAGCCGTCGACACAGAACAGGGCGCGACGTTCGAACGGGTGCAGGAGCCGGTGCACACCGGAGAATTTGCGGCCAGGTTCACGACGTCTGCCGAGCAAAGCTGGTCGGCGTTCGTGTATCGTTTCGACGAGCCCCTCGTCTCTGAGGCAGTGCACGTGCGGATGTACCTGTTCGTGCCCTCGGGTTCGGTGACGGGACGTCTCAACTTCCTCGCGATCGAGAATGAAGATACCTTCAACATCGACGTGAATTTGCTCGGAGCGGATTCGGGCGAGGTCGTTTTCGAGGTGTACAACCACGCGAGCCGCGCCGGACTTTCGAACGTCGATTTCATGGTGCCCTTCGACCGGTGGTTCTGCCTCCAGACCGCGGTCGTCTTGAGTGAAACCGCCGGGCAAGTCTCCGTCAGCGTCGATGGCCGAGAAGTGTTGCGCACTCCCAACCCAGAGAATACCCTGCCGAGTGGTGGCATTTCCAAAGTGGGAGTAGGAGCGTTTTGGACCGAAGCTGGCCAATTCGATTCCGAATTGTTCATCGACGATATCGAGATCGGTCAAGACGTCGTGTCATGTCTGTGAGTTGCCACTTGGCGGGACGCGCCGGGTTGGTCGTGGCTCTGGCGCTGGTTGCATCGGCTGCCCAAGGAGAAACCCCAGAGCGGTTGGACATCGACAGTGACACCTCGTGCCCCAGCTCAGAGGAGGTAAGGAGCCAGCTGGCGCCGCTCATGCCCGAAACCGAACTCGCCGCGACTCGAGTCGAGAGCGCGCTTGGCTCCGAGACGGTGACAATCCGAGCGACCGCCGACGCTTTGCGCGTCGAAGTATCGGAAGAGATCAAGGAGTTTCGAGAGCTTCCCGACGACTGCACCGAGCGTGCTCGAATGGTCGCGGTGTTCGTGCATCTAAAGTACTCGCCGTTATTGATTGCGGAAGCGCCGCCACCGTCCGGGCCCACGCCGCCCGCGCCCGCCCCCGCGCCCAAGGTTACCGTCGCCGAGCGGCCAGTTGCGTCCAGCGTCGAGCGAGATGGCGACTCGCCAAGCCATTGGGGCGCGTCTTTGGGTATCGTGGCGATGACGAATCTAGACGCGCGCGCTCTTGGCCGGTCCCTCGACTACGGCGTGAGTGCCCGGGGTTGGATAGGCGACGAGTGGGCGCTGGCGTTCGGCGTGAGTGTGCTGCTACCGAGCAAACACGAGTTGAGCAGCGGAGCAGCCACCGAAGGCGCAATCCTTACGGTGTGGCGAACACCGGCAGACTTGGCCTTGCGTTACCAGCGCCGCTGGGCCAGCACGTCGTTGTACGGCGAGTTGGGACTCGAAGCGGCGCTGCTGCGCGTTTCGCGGCTAACCGCACCCGGGCAAGCCTATCGACTGGAGTGGGGGCCGCGCGCAGCGTTGGGCATTGGCCGCGCGATCGGCCGCAGCCTTACCGTTGGGGTTTCGTTGTTTGCGACCTTCGTCCCCGCGCCATATGAACTCAGGCTCGAGCCGCAACAGTCCCTCGGCACGTCCCCAACCGCGTGGGGTGGGACGTCGCTGGGCGTTTGGTTCTGACGCCGGACCGGGTCGACAGCTGGGTAGGAAAGTGACCGCCACGCGTCCCGCCGAGCGCGCCGGGTGGGTAGATCTCCGAGCTGTGGAACACGGTATCGTAGCGGTAACATTCGACGAGACTGGGATCCACCTCGAGCGGGTCGGCGGCATCGGGCTTTACACTCGCGCGGGGCTTTGAGTCCGCACCAACCTAGTGTAGTCTCGCCAGCCAAGATTTAGCTTTGTTCTTAACCGTGGATGGGAGTGGTATGAAAATTTCGAGTCGAGTTTCGGCCGTTGGAACGTTGAGTGGACGAGTACTGGTGGCCGCGCTGTTCGTGCTCGTGGCTGGCTGCAAAGACGACGGTGATAGTCCCGACACCGAGCAGCAAGCGGACGCAGATGGAGGCCCGAGGCGTTCCGACGGAGAGGACGCAGGCCCGTCCGAAGACGATGAGCCGACGACCGACGACAAGGACGAACCGACCGACGACGAAGAGGTGACCGAGAACGACGACGAAGTAACGACGGACGACGCAAGACCTGCGCCCAACGAAGACGCATCTGCCGCTCCCGACTCGGGTGCGATCGACACCGAAGGTGAGACGCCGCTCTCGGGTGTCGTCACTCCGATTGATTCTCCCACAGACTGCGATCTTCTCAGCAAGTCGGTTGCTAGCAACTACTGCGATATGCAGGAGGTTTGCGGCGGCTCATCCGTCTACTCGAGCTGCAGCGCCAGCACGGATGACGCATGGCTGTGCAGCTGCTCCGGCGGCGTGAGCTCGGGCTCGTACGAACTTGCCGGCGCGACCGGAGAGACAGCGTGCGGCGTCGTGCGCGACTTGTGCATGCAAGGCGTTTCACCGGAGTTCGACACCGAGCTGGATTGCTCCACGATCTATCGCACGGCGACGACCACATACTGCCAGTTTCAGCAGTCTTGCACACGAAGTGCACCCCTTGGTGATGGCGTGACTGCGCTCGAGTCCGGCAGCTACACTGCGTACTGCAGCGATGCGGGCGACGGATCCATGAACTGTTCCTGCTATGGGAGCAATGGCAATCGCAACTTCGATGTGATCGGTCTCACGGGTGAGACGGCCTGTGAAGCCAGCATGGAGTTGTGTCTACCGAGCGAAGCAAGCAGCGCTCCGGTCACGAGTGATTGCGCGACAACCTACGAAGTCGTGTCAGCGGATGCTTGTACGCTTCAACTCTCCTGCATCGACAGCTTCGACCTCGGGGACGGGACCGCGGAGCTCAGCGACGCCCGCGGTGCGAGCTGTTCGCGGAACGCGGACGATGAGCTCATCTGCTCCTGCTCCGCCGACGGTCGCACGCGGTCCTTCGAGTTGCTGACCGGCGCAGACGGCAGCACGGGCTGCGATGAAGCCCTGGACGTCTGTGAGACAGCCGAGGCACCCGAACCCTCCGGCGACGTCGAATGCGATGCTACATCACAAACGGTGAGCACCTCGGTATGCCAATCCACGGTGCAGTGTAAACAGGCCTCGACGGTAAACGGCGTCGAGATCGGCGTCTACGGTTCGGTGAGCACCTACTGCAGCAACATCGAAGGTGAGTGGAGCTGCACCTGTGCCTCGGGCACCGCTGCCGCCGCTTTCAACTACCAGCCGGCGGAAGGCATGGATCCCTGGGACGCATGCACCGAAGCGAGCGCCGTGTGCCTCGATCAGGTAGGGGTGAACATAGGCGGGTGAAGTTGCGGTCGGGCAGGGCGAGCTGGGAAACCGCTCGCCCTGGTGTTTGATCCCAGCCGCCGGACCGCGGGGGGTTTGCTCAAAAGAAGAGCTGACTCTGCACCCGTATCTGGTGGTCGCCCGCTTCCAGGTCGTTGTTCTTGGCGTAGTAGAAGTAGTCGCTCTGGACTTTGAGATTGTGCTGCTCGAAGTAGTACGAGAGCCCGCCGCCGAGTTCGTGCACGAGGGAGAGCTTGGGATCGGTGCCGCGTAATGGGTTCGAATGTCCGTACCGAGTGGACAGCTCCAACCCTGAGGTGATCATCTGTCCGAACTGCAAGTATGCTCCCCAGAGCTCACGCGCGTAGTACGTCGTGGGGTCTCCGTTTTCGTCCGCCACAGTGATGTCGCGCGTATTCGCCTTTCGGAGCATCCACTCACCCGTGGCGGAAAAGCCGTGCCACTTGAACATGAAGTCTGCCCCATAGTGCGTGTAGTCGAAGAACACGCCGGGGTCAGCGTAGGGATTGCCAATCGTGCTTTGCGGGCGGTTCGTCGCCTGATTGAACGCAGCGCCGGCACCCAGAGCGAGACGTGGACGTGTCTCTCGAGCGATGTCGGCCTCCACGAACTCGTCGAAGCTTCCAAACGGAGTCAAGCTCAGCCGCCCGACGTAGAGGTAACCTGCGTTCGCGGCGACACGGTTACGCCCGTCACCACCGAAGACGCCCACCGCGTAACCGAGCGTCTCACCCAAGCCGAAGGCGTCTTTCGAGAACACTTGGGCCCCGACGTCGCGGTCTAGGTTGAGTTCGCTCGTGACCACCGAGCGATCGACCATGCCCAAGGCAGAAGAGGAGACGACGCGCTGACGCCCATACGGAACTTTCATTTGCCCGAACCGCAAGTTGGCGGAGGCATGAGGGGCGTAGGTGAAGTAAGCGTCGCGCAACGGCAGGCGAATGTCCGGCTCACTGTCTCGATTGGAGAACGCCAACTGGATGTAGTAGGTGAGCTCTGGTCCGTAGACGTTGCCTTGAAACAACACGCGTGCGCGCCGCACTTGGATCTGCGTCACGTCCGACACCACCGGATCTTCCGCGTCGTAATACATAGCTTGGACTTGCATGCGCGCGCGAATGTTCAAGGTGAACGACTCGTCGGCGCTACCAATCAAAACCCCCTTACCGAACTCTGCGCGGGTGATGGTCGCGGCCGGATGCGTCTCGGGAGGTGCCGGCTCGGGCGCGGCTGCGCGCGCGGCGGGTTGCGTCGCACCGACTTGGGGCGCTTGGTCCGCGGGTTGCGTGGTGGGGTTCGACGGGGCAGAGGCCGGCGTGACCTCGAGAGTGGGTGCCGTCGGGCTCGCGGTGGGCGGCTCCGCCGTGGCGCCCTCAGCGGTTACCGCGGTGGCGCTCTCAGCGGCCACCGCTGGCGGCGTTGGGGAGCCAGACTCCATCGCTGGAGCGACTTGGTCGGAGCTGGGCTGTGGCGCGCTCGTCGCGGCGGAGCTGGACCCAGGGTCGCGCTCTGCCGTCGGAGTGGGGGCGGGTTGGGCGAAAGCCGCGGGCGAACCAAAAAGAACGCAGGTGAGCAACGAGTGCGATACGAGGCAGCGCATAGTTGCGCGACTTAGTTACACTTTCGCAAAGATGTGACAATCGGGTGTCGATCTCGGGCGCTGGAACTGAACGGCACGCGCCTGCGATAGGGCCTGCGGTCCGGGCTCGGATGCTGGCCGGGCGCCCCAGCGAAGCGCGCGGGGAGGCAAAACGGCCAAGTGCGTTTCCCTCCGCTCGGCTTGGGCGTCGTCGGAAGGACTGAGGCGACCGGTTGGCTGCGCTGACGGAACATCAGCGAACGCCGCCGGTGGAACACCCCGCCTTTTGGCGGCCCCAAGAGCAGACGCGCGGTATGGGTCGACGTTGCCTCGAGTCTGGCGATGCGACGTGGACGAAGGAGGGCGTCAAAAGTGACCGTGCATGAACACCCCTGCGCCGTTCCAAGCAGCGGGGTTCGCGGGCGAAGTAGACGTAGAAGGTGGTGCCGAGGGGAGAGGCGCGACGACGATGCCATCGATGGCGCGTTCGAACGCTTGACGTTGGGTCGTGCCGGTTCGCAGGTGCAACGTCGAGATGAGGCCGTATTCCAGGCCAAGTGCTGAGCCAACGGCGAGTAGGCTCAGATCCGACTTGGTAGTGTCGTCCGAAGCGAACGCGTAGACGGACACCGCGGTGCTCGCCGTGGCGATGGCGAAAGGGAGCCAAGTGGGGATTGGCCGATAGGTCTTGTCGAGTTCCGAGCGGATTTCGACCACCAGTTGGTCTACGTCTTCGCCGGGGTCGCGAGTGCGACGGAGCAGGCGGTTGAACGTGATGCCGCTCACTGGAGGTCGCAGGTAAGCGTCGAGCCAAGCGACGCCTGCAACCAATGCACCACCGGCGATCTGCGCCGCGAACGCGACGCGCGTCGGGTTGGATTCGGCGTTCAAGTATCCAAACGTCGCGGTGGCACTCATGACCAAAGCGGATGCTGATGCCAAGCTGTGATCTTGGTAACGCGCCGGCATCGCGTAGGTCGCCAACGCGTGTACGCTTGCGCCCGCCCATACCGCGGCGGCGGTAAGGCGGTCCGTGCGGTCGGGTAGGGCGCCTTGTCTTCTGCGAAGAACCCCGCGAGCCCTTGAAGTAGGACCCTAGCCGCGCGCACGGATCGCAGCGCAAAGGACTTTCAAACCGCGAATTTCGACCCTTGGGAGTGTAGGATGGGCGCGGGCTCTGCACTCGGTAGCGTCGGGGGCGGCGTCACACCTTGGGGGTTGGAATTCTGCGGGGACGGCAAAGCAGAGGACTGCCCAGAAAGAAGCCCCGCCCCGAACAACCGATGCCTGGGGCACTCAGTGGTTCCGGTTACCTACACCACTACCTGAACCGAAACGTCAACTGGCCGAGCGCCGTGAATGCGGTCGGCGTTGGCGCCGCACGAGCGTAGCCGAATTGGCTCAGCGAGCGCGTTGCGGCTGAGGGCGTCTTTGCCACCGAAGCCCAACGCAGGCGACCGCCGCACTCTTCGCACAGCTCGAGGTCCACGCCGAAGGTGTGCGCTAAGAGCCATGCCCATCTGCGGCGTTGCGAGGCAACTCGGGGTCGGAGTATTCGGTGAGGCCAAGCGGCCAGCCTAGGCTTGTTCGCGCCCGGAAAAAATGCGAATGAAGGCGGCGTGCTGACGATCAATCCGGCTCAGTTGGAGGTGCTGCGCGACGCGCGTAGAGACGCGTGCGCGGCGCGCCTCGCAGCCCACGTGAGGAGAGACTTTCCCGCAGATGCCACGCGTTTGGGCTGGGCGGGGGTGAACGACGTGGTCGACCTGGGGATGGAGCGTAGTGAGCTACATGGCTTGGTCTCTGAACGGGACAAGTATCTGTATCTGACGTTGATGTTCATGTGCGGCAGTTACTTCGACGAAGATCTGCAGCTACCGTGGGTTGCCCGAATGTTGAAGCAGGAGGAGCCCCTCGAGAAGGTGCACCAACGAATCCTCGAACTGCTCGACGAGGTCGCGGGCGAAGAGAACCAGTACCTGATCCGAGCCCTGATCAAGGTGCAGTCGATTGCGTTGGATTCCGTACCGCCAGCAGACGCGACGGACTTCGAACCGCGCTGCAGCGCGCTGCTGGAAGCGATCTATCCGACGAAGTTCGCTGCTCGCGAGCCCGAGACCACGTTGCCGATGATTCGCTACGCCGTTGGACTTGCCGAGCAGTACGAGCTGCCGAACGGGGCAGGCCTGCTGGCAGTCCTGGCGTTCATGCTGGGCACGGGCTTCGACAAGGACCCGGTGCACCCTTGGGTTCGGGAGGTACTCGACAGCGACACGCTTTCGGGCCGAGACAAGGTCGTGGCGCTTCACCGAGCCGGCTGTGACTTCGCGCGACGAGCGCTCGAGTAAGCGTCATGTGCATTCCGAAATCATCAGCACGTAAGCAGCAGACCAAAACCGCTTCCAACATTCCGAAGACGGACACGAAACAGCTCAGCGCAACCTGCTCCAAGCAGCCGGCGAAGGAGCCGCGTCCGACGCTCGTGAACATCGTCGTCACGGACGCCAACAGCTTGGGCAACGACACGTATTGGGCAGCCAAAGATGCCGTGCGCACGGTGAGCGTCAGAGCGGTGACCAACCCCGACGATCAGAGCGGGTGGGATTTACTGACGTGGACGGGCGCGTCGAGTGTCTCGCCGGATAAACGCGACGCAACGATCGCTCGAGGCAGCGTCGGGGACGTCACGGTGTCGGCTCGGATCGACGCGGTGACCAAGTCGGCGAACATCGAGATCTACGACCTGGTGTCGCTCGACTGTCCGCTGCCCAACGGCAAGGGTTACCTATCGGATAACGCCACCACGCGCTTGAAGGCGGTGACGAACCCCGATGAAGCCAAAGTTTGGAAACACTTGACGTGGAGTGAGGGCACCCCTACGTCCGGAAAGAACGAAGACGACGCAGCCCTCAAACCGGTGGGCAAGCGGAGTGTCTCGGTGACGTTGGGCACGAAGAGCCTATCGACCGACGTCAAGGTATGCCAGTGGCCTCGGCTCGAGATCAAGGAGATCACCTTCGAAGGGCACGAAGTGCTCAACGATGGTCTCGCGGAGATTGACCAGCCATTCGACAAGAAGTGGGTCAAGGGCCGCAAGGAGCATGCCGTCAACGAAAAGACGAGTGACGTGCAGTCTCCGCTGTGTTTCACCCAGGGCAAGAAGATCAAGCTGCAGGCCAAGTTCGAGGTGGTGGACAAGGCGACCGAGGACGAAGACGTCAAGGTAGAGGCGATGCTCGGGTTTGGTAAGCTCGAGGGTACGGTAAAGGTGACTGCGGGCGCTTCGGAAGCGTCGTTGGCAACGACTCAATCGTCCGCGACACTCCCCAAGACGGTCGATGCCGAAGCGTCCTGGACGATCACCTGGAAACACCTGGACCACGACGGCACCACGTGGCTCGACGCCGACCAGAGCAAACACAGGCGTTACGTGCTGCTCGGCGATCCCAAAGAGAAGGTGTACCTGACGCTGCTCGATGTTTCGTGTGTCGCTGCCAAAGGTAAAGGCACCGCAGACGACTTGGTCACGGAATCGTTCAAGCCCTTTGTCGCCGCCAAGGGCACCGGCAAAGGCTTCAAGCGTCGGGGCGACGGCGTGGAGATGTCGTACTACAACAAGGGCGTTTCTACCGCGACGGGCAATGCCGTGCAAACGACGAGCGGCATGTTGGGCAGCGCGGACGGCACGGGTCGTTGTGGCGGTTGGGCAACGCTGCTCGGTCACATGTGGAAAATGCACGGTGTGACGTCCACCAAGCGATGGTATATCCGCGCCACTGACAAGGCGTTGATGAACTTCGATCTGCGCTTCTTGGTCAAGAATTGCACGTTCAACGGCGCAGGCACTCGTCCGAACGGCGCGTATAGCCACGAGGGCGCACCTGCCAAGAACGAAGTCCAGAAGCAAGAGGGGATCCCCGGTCACGGACAGAACAACCCGCAGTTCGACTTCGGGGATCACGTCGTCGTGAAGTACGGGGGCAAACTTTACGATCCCTCCTACGGAGTGGGGCCCTACTCCGACGACGATACGTACCTTGCCGCCGCGCTCGACGGGCTCGGCAAATGGCCAAAGGTCACGTTCACCTTCAAGGGCGTCGACCAGCACATGCCGCAAGAGTGTATCGCCTATGGCGACGGTTTTGCGGAGTACACGATCGTCAACGAGCCGTTCGAGTTCTTCGCCCAGAGCAAGTTCAAGGCAACGGGAGCTGCGCTGTGGTCCATCTGCAAGTTCTACGACGCGACCGGATCCGTGCGACAGTACCCGGCTACGCCCGCCGATGTCCCGCCGGGCATGCTCGTCAAAGTAGCCCTGAGCACGGGCCCGTATTGGGAGGAGATGTCTCCCAAGATGACGCTCAGCGACATCGCACTAAAACACGGCAAGACGCAGGACCAGATCTTCGATCACCCCAAGAACGCAGCGGTCAAAGCCAAGCGCACGAAGAAAGAGAACCTGGAAACCGGAGACGTCATCATCGTGTCCAAGGCACTAGACCCAGACTGCTGGTTAGTGGTTGGTCATGACCTATAAGGGCATGGTTGCCGGCCTGCTTGTTGCGCTCTTCTCCACGGCCCCGAGGATCCCCATGCAAGTCACGTTTCACGCACTCGACGTTGGTACACCGGAAACGGTTACCGGCATTCGCCTGGTACAGAGATCGGAGCAGCCGTATCTGCTCTTGGCACGGCGGACCCAACTGTCGGAGGCGCCATTGCCTCCGCCGGATGCCACTGGTCGGCTGGTGTTCACTGATGCCGGCGTGTTGGGAGGGACACCGGCGTGGGACGCCAAGCCAGTTCAAGGCCGACCGGGCGACTACGCGACGTTGTACGTTCGTTCGGAAAGTGCGGTGGCATGGGCGATGTTTCAGACGCCCAATCCACCGATCGACATGCGCCTGCACCTCGAGCCATTTGCCGTCTACGACCATCCGCGATTTGCGAAGGGTCAACAACCCGATCAGTGGTCGGTGACGGCAGTCTCGTACCAGGAGGGTGCGTCGATCCCCGTCGTGTTCCCTCGGGATGGCATCGGCCCCGACGACCCACCGTCCGTAGCGATCGGTCGACGTTCTCAGACGATTGAAGACGCCCGACTGCTGCGCGTCGGTAACCATTTTTGGCTATTGGTGTTAGAGCGTGACCCTAGCGTTGCTAATAGCACACACCTGCGCGAGTTGCCTTCTGGGCGGCGCACGCCGGCTGTGCTGAGCGCCGTTCACCTGAATGCGGCACTGGCGCCGACCGCACCTGCCGTCAAGGTATTCGGCTCGACGCCCATCTACGAGTTCGACGTCGACGCCGTGGCAGACGGCAGCGCGGTCGTGTTCGCCACAACGAGCGAAGGAGTGTTGTTTGCTCGCGGCGCGCTCACACCGGCCCAGGCATTGTCGTCGAGCGCTTGGAAGATCACTGAGCTGGAGGCGCCGTTGGTGTCGCCCTCGGTGCTCGTCAGCGGCGCGTGGGCTCACGTCGCTGCCGTGGCTAACCTCGGCTCACCCCAAGCGTCCGTCGTTTACGGTGCCGTGCAGTTGTGACATGCAGTTGTTGGCGGCACGTTGCTTCAGCCCAGGTCGTGCCCGACCGCCAAGGCGACATCTGCTTGCGCGTAGTACTGCAGTAGCTGAGCGGCGTCTTCGGACTCGCACCACCAATTATGGTGATCGCTCGCCAGCAGCCGCCACTGAGCCGTGTCACACGTCGGAGCGAAGACGCGGAACACGCGCGGGTCGTAGAACCGAAACAGGGCTTTGCTCCCCGACGGCAATTGGACGCGCAAGAGTCGCTTGAGCTGCGCGCGAACCGCCTTCAGCTCGGCGTTGGGTAGCGCAGTGAGATAGATGCCGGCTGCGCTGCCCCAGTTACGGCAGAAGAACTCGCGGCCCTTCGCCTCGTGGAACCCCAGGTGCACACACCATGGCGCGGCTTCTAGCAAAGGTGAGACGATCTGACCCCCGAACAGACACTCGTGTGGCAACCCACTGTCCGACAGGTCACGGTATAAGCCGGGGGAGCGCCGCGCCCCGTCGTAAATCGCGAACACGCCGTGCGGCGGCTGACCCTGAGTGAGCACCTGCCAGGCCTGTGAGCCCAGCTGCAGCAATTGAACCTTGTTAAAGGCGGGTGCGTCGGCGGGGATGCTCATCGTGGGTTACCCTCGCGCAGCGGCTTGATGTTTGGCCTTCTCGCACTCTTCGCAGAATGGGATACCGCTGGCGGCCGCCTGTATCAACGTTGCCGCCTGCGCTTCGACTTCGATTGGGGGCTTGAGTCGAAACACGTGCCGACCGTCGGTCTGCACCTTTACCCATTTCTCCCCTTCGGCCATGCGTGGTTCCTGATGTGCGATCGTTGGTCTAGCGCGCGAGGAGTGTCTCGCAACATTCGCCCCCTGCCAAGTCTGATCTCAGTGCACGAGACACTACCCAACGGCTTCAGATGGGGGGGCACGTCGGCGTGTCTCCTACAGCTACCTAACGTCGAACACAGAGCCGCGGGGAGTCCGCGAGGGGTGACCGCGCGCCGTTGCCGATCGGGCCGATTTGGAGTGGTAGCCCGGACGCCGGCTAGGATAGAATTGCGTGCAAACTTACCCAGCGCACGCACCAGCACTGGCAGTGCTCACGCGCCGGGCAAGTTGGCTCGTTGAGACGGAGCAGCTATGCGATTGCACAGTCAATGGGTTATCAGCCACTGGATGGGGAACTACGTCGTTGACGTAAGGCCCCGCCGCGAGCGTACTCCCGACGAGTCGACGTTGACGCGTCAGTTCCTGTTTGTGTTGTCTCATGGCTATCGCAGCGGAGAGCATGAAGCACGGCGCTTGGTCGACGATTTGTACTCGGCCCTATTTCCCGGCGTTTCGAACTTCGTGCGTCGTGGATTTGCGGCCTCCCCGAGCTCCGCGGAGGACGAACGGGTGCTTCGCGAGCTAGAGCGTGCGGCGGAGTCGGGATTGCTAGCTTTCTTCAAACAAGCGCCGATTCCGGTAACGTATACCACGCACGACGTCCCGGTACTGGGTCCAGCTCCCGACCTCAGCGGAGCCAATTCAGGGGCTGCGCTACTGCATTACGTGGAGATAGAATTGCTCGGCCCCGACGACGAGCCCATGGCGGGCGAAGCGTACCGACTGAAACTCCCGGACGGGCGTGAACTTGCGGGAAGCTTGGACTCGCGCGGGCGCGCACTCGTCGAGGACATTTCCAAGCCCGGGGCCTGCGAGGTCACGTTTCCGAACCTGGAAGCCGGCGCTTGGTAACGCGTCGCCGTGTCCTCGTTTCCAAGGTTGGTGAGGTGTTCTCAACGCGACGTCACACCAGAATGTATTCGCCCGCGTCTGTCAAGCGCCTGCGCTTTTGCGGACCGTCTCGGGACACGCTGCGTTTGCCGAGCAGCTCCTCCAAGACGGCTACTTCTACTACCTGTTTTATGGTTCTTGCGACGCGGCGCTTGGGGACCCGAGCGGCCCAAATCACGATCGAAGACGTCTCACTCAATTCGATGTCACCCGCCTCAAGGCCGTCTTGGCTGCCGAAGTTGTCGCCTGCCCAGCTTACCGCGTAGACGGGACCGGCACGGTTGAGCTCGACTCGTTGCGCAAATGCAGTGTTAACGGCGTTCGTGAGCGATGCCGCGATGTTGTTGGGGTCTGGATCAATCTGCAGGTCGAGCTCGACCGCAAACACGCCGCCTAAAACAAATGCTACTCGCATTGAGCCTCCGTTGGCGTACTCGGTCGTCTGCGATCAGATCCACTGCGAGCCACCTGCCGAATAGTTTATCATGAACTTGCGAAGTGTGCGGACAACGCGAGTCATTCCGCCGTCTGCGGTGGTGTCCACGGCGTGAGACCGCTGAATGTTGCCGTTGGTCTCGTCGATTTCATAGAAACGCCAGAACCTGCCATCCGTGAGCACGCCACGCAGAAAGTTCAAACCGCCACCTTGTCCTGCTGCTACTCCCAACTGCCGCACTGTGACAATTTCGCCAAGCAGTTGTGGCTCGCCGTAGTTGGCAGCAGCCCCCCCATGGTTCAGATCCAATTTTGCCTCGATGACCAGCGCCGGGCTCCACAGAGGAATGGTGGTCCCAAACATGAGCGCTGAAAATAGGTAGTCGAGTCGCCCGTGTCCATAACGCGCACCACTGGCAGCAACGTTCTCCTCGCAGGTGATCATGAGCGCGAACGGCAGAGCGGCCGCCCACGTATCCGCCACCGCGTTGACGAACGCATCCACGTAGACGCGGCGATTGGCCTCGGAGCGGTCGATGTTCCATCTGCCGGTAATCGTGGGTAAGATGTTGGTTAGCATCGCAGGTACTGCAACGAGTCCAACGTTTCCGACGTGAGAGTCTGCAACCAAAGCCGTTGGAGCGCCTAAACCCAACGCGGCGCCCATGGCGCCGTGGTTCAAGCCGGCGGCATTGAGTGTGCTGAAAGCGACGCTAGGCATGGTGTTGTTCGAGCAACGCGGCTTTGGTAGCGCTGTCGATCTTTCCGGTTACAGGCAGGTCATTGGCCGCCTGGAAGCGACGCAATGCCCAGTTGGTAGCGAGGCCCAGTTTGCCGGCGTCACTCCCGCACGAGTATCCAAGGTTCTCCAGGCGGTTCTGTACACCTGCGACGTATTCGATGGGTTCGAGGTAACCGATGTCGAATACAACGGTCGTGGCGCCTCGGCCCCGACCGAGCGTGGCAACAGCGCGGGTTGCATCAGGTGGGATGGGCGCCTCGAGCAGTCCGTTCGAGTCCGTCTCACCATCGACCAACAAGGGCGGGCCGCCTTCCGGATCATCGATCTCGAGCAGAAAGGGTAGGTTTGCTCGCGGCTCGCCGTCGGGAGCGATCAGCTGCACACGTAGGTAGTCGGGCACGCCCTTGTGGCGCACCGTGTATCGGTTGCCTGTGTTTGCTTCGATCGACTTGGCTCGGGGCGGTGGGACAGCGACGGCTTCGGCTTTGGCATCCGGGTTGCCATGGAAGAGGATGTGAGGGTCACGACCAGGCTCGTTGATCCATGCATTGTCGGCAAGTGCGGCCAATGTCTCCGGCAAGAAGCCATGGCTAAAGGCCACGCTGGAGAAGCAAGCCCCGTCTTCGACGCGATAGCTGACGGTTGATCCGTCACTCGCCTGCGCAGCTGTACCCCACGTCACGTCCCCTCCACTCCGCGCGAGCGCGGGTGGCAATGGACTTACGTCGACTTGCTCCCAAGTGTCGGCATCGAGATCAGGCAGCGAGAGCGAATACGAACCAGCGTCGAGCCCCGCAACCCGCGCTCGTCCGTCGCTTCCCGAGCGCACCCGGCGTTCACCGCCGCCCTCCCGCGCCACGAGGACCGTTATCCCAGCAACGGGCTTGTCGTCCGTCCCCAATACGTCGACCTCCAGTGCCCACTTGCTCCCAAGTGGGCACCTCGTTATGGCTGAGTCGACAGCCACCGGAGGAGCCTGGTTTGCGGCCGCTACGCTGTCCCTTAGAGTCGCCAACGGATTCAAGCCTTTCCTTGGGTGCTGGCGGGGACTTCTTGCAGAGTGCGCCGCCGCTGCTCCCGCGCCTGGCGTTCCAGGCAGAGATCGATCAGGTATTGAAGACGTTCGCTCGGCGAAGAGTTGACCGGCTCACTGAGCGCAACGCTCATCCAGCGATAGGCGCTGTCGCAGTGGAACTCCCAGCCATACGTCGCCGCCAAGTCGAGATAGAGCAAGTGTTCGCGCTGTGTCGTCAGGCCGAATTGGGTCGCCGTGGCGAGCGTCCGAACGATGACGTCGTGAAGGGTGGCGCCGCTCAGCGCCGCCGTCCGTTCCGGGAAGTACTGACGCAGGTGCGCAGCCGCGTCGGCATGGAAGCGTGCGCGAGCGGCTGCTTGCAGGATTAGAACTTGGTCGACGCGAATCGTCAACATATGCCCCCTCGTGGCCCCACACCACGCTACAAATACACAGTCGCAGTCACCCCGTCGAGGCGGCTACAACCTCTCCACCGACGCGCTTCCTATCACAGCCGACCGGGAGAGGCCAACACAAAGCTCACGGTAGCTCGACCGTGGGTCGACAGGGTGAACGGTCTTCTACGGCGGGGTCTCCAAACCAACGCGCGACGCGGGTCTTTCAGTACCGACAAGCTGAGCCAAGGTGACGACGGCGAGCAGCGATGCGCCGCTGGTCGCCCCAAGTGGTGCGGATCATAAGGCTACCTGAGCTCGCTCTTCAGTCAGGGATGGGAATGACTTATTCGCATCAAGTCGTCAGAAGGCGTGTTCGCACTTTCAGCATCACACCCGGGGACGACATTCTGCGGCAGCGTGCCCAGGTTTCAGTGATTGGTACAACTGGAGGTCGGGGGCCGTGGGAAATGTTCTTGGGGAATCTTTCCGCCTTGTACTACTTCTGAGTCAAAGCGGAGAAACGGCGGGCTGCGACTTGCGGCGATGGGCGCCTGTTCCGACGTCGGAATCAGCGTACGTCGCTGCCGCACTGGATCCATCAACTCCAAGAGACGTGACGCGCGAGACATGACTACCAAAAGCTCTAACGGCGGCTTCGGTTTGGGGCCTGCCGAAGAAGCGCCGAAAGCCAGGACCATAACGGGGATTCGCGACCCCCAACCACGTCAGTTGTAGCTCTGCCGCCGGGCGAAAGTTTTCTCGAAGGGCCGCCCCCGGGCGAGGTTTCGATTCATCGGACCGTGGACACGTGCTAGCTCCAGCGCGGGATGCACGAGAAAATCACCATCAGCACAGCTCGGTTCGACGAGATGGGGATCCCCCAGAATTTGATCGACTACGTTTCGAGTCGAACTTACCCCAAGCGATACCGCAAGCTCCTCTGGGGAACGTATGCGCTCGTCATGGTGGTGATGCTTGCAATGTTGGGCCTGCTCTTTTTGGGGAAACTTCGTTGTCCTCGGCTTGCTCGAGCGAGCCCGGACCGCGGAACTCATTTCCCCATATCAGTACTACCAGGACGTCGGACCAGGAAGCATCTTGCTTTTGTTCGTCAGCATCCTGTCGCTTGGACTGATTTCAGGCCTGCTCGTTCGTGGATTGAGTGAGGAGCTTCGGGAGTATGTTGCATTTGCATCTTTGGAGACGGTAGCAAAGGCTGTCGGACTCAACGGAAACCTGACACGAGCATGGTACAAGGCCTCCTACAAGGACCTGGCGGGCCTGCGCGTCGATCAGCAGCTGCTCAAAATCCACCAGCTGAACATAGCGATGTACTGGAGGCCATTTCTTGCGGCATTATTCCTAGTTGCGCCGTTCATCCTCCTGGACGTGAACAACTATGACGTCGCGGACGAAAAGGGAGCGACGTTCGGTCCGTACTTCTCGCCTAACCGAACAACGTACCCCTGGGAGGATGCAACCGGCGTAGAATGCGGGTGCTGGGTGTTCGATAAAGGAGAGATGAAGCTCTACTACGAGATTCATTGGGTTAACGGTGAGAGCTACAACCTGCTCGACGGCAAACCTAACGAGATGGCCATCACCCTCGCCGACTCCGTCAACCGGCGGCTGACCGAAAGGGGGGTGGCTCGGCGTTACGCGACGTTCACTTTCGGTGTTCACTCTGGTAAGCTCAAGAACGATCCCGAGTGCGCAGCGCGATTGAAGGAGAGCTACAGTCCTGAGACGTTCGACACACTGCAACGGCTGATTCACCCAGACCGAGCCCAGCCGTAGGCGGCAGGCCTATGCCAAAGATGACCTTCAGCTGCGGGTGCGTGCCGCCATCGAACAGGTCTTCGACCTGACGCAGTGACTCCGCACCGGTTACTCCGCCTCGCCATCCGGAGACGCGATCTCGATGGTGTGCCCGTCAAAAAATCGTCGACCTCTAACCAGAGCAGCACGCCGTTACCGATGGGCAAGTTGGGGGCGCCCATTGAACCATGGTGGTGGTCGACGTCCCACGCGTGCAGTTGCATGATCAACCCATAGCTGCCCCACTTGGTGTGATGCAACTTCGGGCCGGATAGCCGCTGATATTCCGGACCGCCATGGCTCCTCGAGCAAACGCATGCCCGGGGCACTCAGCGCTTGGGGTTCCCTAGACCCCTCACCCAAACCCAAACGTCAACTGGGCGAGCGACGTGAATGCGGTTGGCGGAGGGGGGAGCACGAGCATAGCCGAGTTGGCTCATCAAGCACGCCGCGGTACAGGGTGTTTTCGCGACGTTTACCCAGCGCATTGGGCCGCCACAGTCTTGGCAATGCTCAGGTGCACGCTGAAGGTATGAGCCAAGACCCATGCTCAGCGTCGCCGTTGGGACAACGCTGCAGCATCATTGGTCTCACCGAGAAGCTCGAGCTGGTCACCCGCCGCAGGGGCGGCCTGAACGCCCCCACGAGTGGGGATTGTGGGGGCGGGCGACCCGTTCGGAGCGAACGCTACGTGCAGTCCTCTGGATTTGCATCCTTTCACTCGAACGTCGCGTTCACGCCTCGCGGATCGTGCTCACGCGGAGCTCGGCGAGTTGCTCGGGGGCAACTTCCGTCGGGGCGTCGCTCATTTGGTCGGTGCCGCGTTGCGTCTTCGGGAACGCGATCACGTCGCGGATGCTCTCGGTACCCGCCATGAGCATCGCGATGCGATCCATGCCGAGGGCGATGCCGCCGTGGGGCGGCGCGCCGAAGCGGAGCGCGTCGAGCAAGAAGCCGAACTTGGCGCGCGCGTCTTCGTCTTTGATGCCGAGCGCCGCGAACACGCGGGTTTGGACCTCGGGGTCGTGGAGACGTACCGAGCCGCCGCCGATCTCGAAGCCGTTGAGCACGAGGTCGTAGCGGTAACATTTGACGAGACCCGGATCTTTTTCGATGAGATCGACGTCGGCATCGTGGGGGCGAGTGAACGCGTGGTGCGCGGCGGCCCAGCTCTTCTTGTCCTCGTCGTACTCGAACAAGGGCGGGTCAACGACCCAGGTGAACTGGAAGTTGCCGCCGTGGCCGACGCGCGGGATGAGGCCGGTGTGTTTGGCGACCTCGACGCGGAGGTTGGCCATCACCGTGTCGACGAGGCTGGTCTTGCCGAACTGGAAGCAGATGATGTCGCCTTCCACGGCGCCCACCGCCGCGTTCACGGCTTTGCGGAACTCTTCGGTCACGTTTTTGGCGAACGGCGATTGCGTCCACGTGCCGTCGGCCGCGACGCGGGCGCGCGCCAAACCACCGGCGCCCATGCTGCGCGCGTATTTCTCGAGTTTGTCGCCGTCGGCGCGGCTGAACTCGGCGCTCGCCGGGATCACGAGCGCCTTGATGATCTCGGCCGGTAACTCTTTACGATAAGTGCCGTCGGCGAACTTCTGCGCAATGGGCTCGAAGAACGGGATGCCGCCGCCCTTGTGTTCGGTGGCGAGCTCGGTGAGGTCGAAGTGTTTGATGCCGAAGCGCAAGTCCGGCTTGTCGTTGCCGTAGTCGCGCATCGAGTCGGCGAACTTCATCTGCGGGAAGCGCCCCGAGGGGTACTTCTCGAGCAGCTCGACGCCGAGCACCTCGCGCCACAACTTGAACACGAGGCCCTCGATCAAACGGAAGATGTCGTCTTGGTTGACGAACGACATCTCGATGTCGATCTGGGTGAACTCGGGTTGACGGTCGACGCGCAAGTCTTCGTCGCGGAAGCAACGTACGATTTGGAAGTAGCGGTCGTAGCCGGCAACCATGAACAGCTGCTTGAAGAGCTGCGGGCTCTCGGCC
>CBINDO010000015.1:0-58410 GCA_966249405.1 uncultured bacterium
CCCTCTTGTTTCTGCTTGTGAACCTTCGAGAGCATCGCCTTCGGCTGGTAAACACGCTCGTCGAGGCCTTGGTTGCGGATGATGCGCGCCATCAGCGCTTTTTGATCCGAGTCGTCGTAGATCACGAAGTTGCGCTCGAGGCCCACTTCGCCGTGATAACGTCGGAGCAAGCGGCAACACACGGAGTGGAACGTCCCGACCCACAGGTCGCGCACCAACTCTTCCGAGCCCAATCGGATCAGCCGCTCCTTCATCTCGGCGGCGGCCTTGTTCGTGAACGTGACGGCCAAGATGCGATACGGCGGTACGTCGTGATTGGCGAGCAGGTTCGCGATCCGATAGGTGATGACGCGCGTCTTCCCGCTGCCCGCGCCGGCGAAGACCAGGAGCGGGCCGCGGCCGTGGGCCACGGCGAGTTGTTGAGGCGCGTTCAACTGCATGGGCGCGAGGTAGCTGGTGGGGGGGATTGTCTCAATCCAAAAAGCGGCGCAATCGACGTCGGCTCCCCGACTCGTGGAGATCTTGGTATAGCTCGCGCCTCTCGACATGACCTCGCCCTCGCCCGACCCGACGTCACCTACGCCCGAGGCGCCGCAATCCGGCGCCGAAACTGCGGTGCGGAGCGTTTCGGGGCTGTGCTTCGAACCGCCAGCCGGCAGTGTCCTGCGGCTGCCTGCGAATTGCGCCAACTGCGCCGAACCCGCGGGGGCATCGGCACGCTTGAACCCGCCGTGGGGCGTGCGGCAGCGCGCCCTGCTCGTGCCCTACTGCGCGCGTTGTGCGCGGCGGTTGGAGCAGCATCGAACCCGCAATGCGGTGGCGGTCGGAGCTGCGTTTTGTTCGGGTTTGGTGGCCGCCTTGGGGTTACCGCTGGTGCCGGCTCCCTGGACGCTGTTTAGCTACGGCGCGACCGTCACCGCGGTCGCGGCGCTGCCCGCCGTCGTCGCGTGGTTCCTCGCAGCACGTCGCGTGCCCGAGCCCGGGCAAACCAGCGCCGAGGTCGCGTTGTGGTGGGACAAGGGCACGTTGCGCGGCACCAACGCCGCGTGGATGGCAGAGCTCGCCGCGCAGAATCGTCAGCCGCAACCGAGCGCTAACCCACCAACGGACGGCGTTTCAGCCGGAAGCCAACCGCGACCCAGCGACGACCCAACCGCGCGCGAAGCAGCGCCGCTACGCAGCTTGTCACCACGGACTGCGTCGCGTCCCTTCGGTTGGCAAGGCCTGGTGTTTCCGTTCACGTTTGCCGCCTTGTCGCCGGGGTTGTTCCAGTGGTTGTTCCCGACGTTGGTGGTGCTCAACTTGTCTCCGGCCGAGTTCGAACTCGTGATCGACGGCGCGTCGCGGGGCGTGATCGGCGTCACGAGTCTGGAGAGCACGCAGGCGGCGACGCGTCTGTCGCTCGGCGCGGGCACTCACGCACTGGAGGCGAGGCCGCGCGGCGAGAGCGCCGACGCGCCGCCAACGACGTACCGCGTCGACGTGGCGATCGAAGCGGGCGAAGAATATCTGTTCGCTCCGGGTTCGGACGGATACTGTTTTTGGCTCGAACGCACCGCGTACGGGAGCGCCGCCGGCAAGTCACGTCGTCAAACGTTGGGCGGCAAGGACGGCTTCTTTCGTTTGCCTGCCGCGATCGACACGTGGTTCGCCGCGAACCCCGAACCCAACGCGGACCGCGTGAGCACGGGCGGTGAGATGGTGGCGTTGCGTCAAAGCCGCTGCCAGTGAGCGACGTTCACGTTTCGCCGCAGACCACGACCAGTGGTCGGCGGGAGCCGGAAGACTCATCACTTCGCGTTCATCACTCGCGGCGATGCTTCGAAACGACGCCGGAATCGCTGCGGGGTGCCACGCGACGAGGCTCCAGCGCAGCCTGCTGCGCTGGATTGGAGCGAAGGGGGTCATCATTGTACTTCCACGCACGCTCCGGTCCGGTTCTGAGGCGGGAACCTTGGACCGACGCGCGGCGCTGGGCCCAACCCAAAAGTTAGCTCACGGCAATCGCGTCCAGCTGAGTCGACGACGGGTTTTCGAACGACGCGACGCCGGGGGACACGCGTCGCCCGCTCGGCACTCGGACCGGAAGTTGGCGCGCCACGCCGGCAGGCCCGTCCGTTCCTCTGGCCGGCACGAGCGCCCACGCCTCGCCTCGGGCCCACGTCGTTGTTCGCCGTGCGTTTGGACGTCGGGAACCTGTATGACCAAGGCGTTATTGGGTGGGCCCAGCACCGTGCGTCGGTCCAAGGCTCCCGCCCACCACTTCGCCCGCGGACGCCGTGCACGAGAGCTCTCGATGACGAGGACCTCCGGCTTGCACGCCCTGCCGAGATTTTTTGCGGCCGGCGTTTGCACTTCGGCGGCGATGGTTATAGTAGGCGGCGCTGTGAATCAGGACGAAAACTTGGGCTCAGGGGCCGTGGACACCAGCAAAGCCGAGGGCGCAGACGCGCCGGAGGCCGCGCCAGCCGTGGACTTGTTGGCGGAAGCGGAGCGCAAGATCGCCGGTCTCAAAGACCAGTTGCTTCGCACCGCGGCCGACTTCGACAACTTCCGTAAGCGCAGCCGACGCGAAGCCGAAGACGCGCTCGCGAGCGGCAAAGAGTCGATCCTCAAAGACCTGTTACCCGTGTTCGACAACCTCGAGCGTGCGGTGACGCACAGCGACTCGGCGACCGATCTCGCATCCTTCGTCAGCGGTATCGACATGGTGCTCAAGCAATTCGTCGATACGCTCAAGCGCACTGGCATCGAGCGCGTGGCGACCAAGGGGTGTGCGTTCGACCCGACGGTCCACGAGGCCATCCAACAACTCGAGACCAACGAAGTGCCGGCGGGCGCCGTTGCCGCAGAGGTCCAGGCGGGTTACCGCTTCGCGGGCAAGCTGATTCGCCCGGCGTTGGTCGTGGTTGCCAAGCCGAAGGCGGAACCTCCGCCCGAGGTCACCCACTGACTGCGCGGGCCCCGACCCCGCTCGGAGCCGGGTGGCCAAGCTCGTGTTCGTCGACGCGGTGTTGGTTAACGTTCGATCGATGTAGGGGTGCAAATGCCACCCCTGTGGGCGTGAGTGGTTGTCTGGAGGGCACGCCAAACTTCGCGCAGGCGGGTTCGGTCGCCGTTGCTCGCGCTGGTTCGTGCTAAGCTCCCCGTTCGGAAGTGGCGTAGTGGTTACGTATGGGACGGCTAATTGGCATTGATCTGGGCACCACCAACTCTTGCGTTGCGGTCATCGAAGGGGTCAACGCGGCCGGGCTCCCGGAGGTAAAGGTCATCCCCAACGCCGAAGGGGCGCGTACCACGCCGAGCGTCGTCGGATTTACCGCGTCGGGTGAGCGCTTGGTGGGGCAAGTGGCCAAACGCCAAGCCACGACCAATCCCGAGCACACCGTGCACGCCGTCAAACGTTTGATGGGGCGCAAGTTCGGGAGCGACGAGGTCAAGAAGCACACCTCGAGCGTCTCCTACGGCGTGGTCGAGCACTCGAACGGCGACGCGTGGGTCTCGGTGCGCGGGCAGACTGTCTCACCCCAGGAGATCTCGAGCATGGTGCTCGCCAATCTCAAAGAGACGGCGGAGCGCTTCCTGGGCGAACCGATCACGGAGGCGATCGTCACGGTCCCGGCGTATTTCGACGACGCCCAGCGTCAGGCCACCAAAGATGCGGGCAAGATCGCCGGCCTCGACATTCAGCGCATCATCAACGAGCCCACTGCCGCGGCGTTGGCGTACGGTCTCGAGAAGAAAGAGAACCGACGCATCGCCGTCTTCGATCTCGGCGGTGGGACGTTCGACATCTCCGTCCTCGAGCTCGCCGGAGGAGTGTTCACGGTCAAAGGCACCGGCGGTGATACGCACCTGGGCGGTGAAGACTTCGACATCCGCTTGATCGACGCCCTGGCCGAAGAGTTCCTGAAAACTCACAACTTGGATCTGCGTAAAGACCGTATGGCGCTGCAACGGCTGCGCGAGGCGTCCGAGCGCGCGAAACACGAGCTGTCGTCGGCGCTTCAGACCGAGATCAACATCCCGTTCATCGCCACCAACCAAACAGGACCGTTGCACCTCGAGCGTGCCATCAAACGCAGTGAGCTCGAGATCCTGACCATGGATTTGGTGCAGCGCACGATCGAGAGCTGCGAGGTGCTGCTCAAGGACATCGGCATCGCGCCCGCCGATATCGACGACGTGATCTTGGTCGGCGGGATGACGCGCATGCCCGCGGTGCAACGTGCCGTGAAGGCGTTTTTTGGTCGCGAGCCGCACCGCGGCGTGAACCCCGACGAGGTCGTCGCGATTGGCGCCGCGATTCAAGGTGCCGCGTTGTCCGGCAAGATCGAGGAAGTATTGCTGCTCGACGTGTGCCCACTCTCGATCGGTGTCGAGACGGGCGGAGGGGTCTTCACCCGCTTGATCCCGCGCAACACGACGGTGCCCACCGAGCGCAGCGAGGTATTCACGACCAGCGTCGACAACCAGAACTTCGTTCCGATCCACGTGCTGCAGGGCGAACGTGAGATGGCCGCAGACAACCGCAGCCTCGCGCGCTTCGACTTGACCGGTATTTTGCCTGCGCCTCGCGGCGTGCCCAAGATTCAGGTGACGTTCACCATCGACGCCGATGGCTTGCTTTCGGTGGAGGCGCTCGACTTGGGCACCAAGAAGAAGACGGCCGTGCAGGTGCGTCCCACCAGCGGCTTGTCGGAATCCGAGGTCGAGGGGTTAGTCGCCGCGGGAGAACGATTCCGCGCCACGGATCAGTTGCGCAAAGAGCTCGCGGAGCTGAAAAACCAGGCCCAGACGTTGATCTACACGTCCGAGCAGGCGATCGAGGGTTACGGGGATTTGGTGCCGGCCGAGACGTCGGACGCAATCCGCGAGGATGTCGCACTGCTGCGTGAGACGTTGGAGAGCGGCGCGGACTTGTCTGCCATTCGAGCAGCGTACGCCAAGCTGGAGCAAGCGACCTACGCGCTCGCCGAAGCCATGTACGGCACCTGACGCGAGAGTAGCGGGTCCCCAAACCCGCGTGGCGACGGTGTGAGGCGGTTGTGGATAGCTGTCGCCAGCGGTGGCTTCGCGCGGCTAGCGGGGCGAAAAGGTAGCTTGTGGGCAAAAGCTGTGGGCGCTGCTCGATCCCGCGTTATTTCCCGGCCAAGGTGAAAACCCGCCTGTGGATAACTTGTGATTCGGAATCGCGGTGCGTTAGCCCTCGTGGCCAAGGGCCCCTGTGGATAACCTGCGGAAAACGGCACGACTCGACGCCCCCCCGGGGCTGCTCTCTCGACGGCCGCACGGTACGCGGGCGGCTGCAGTGCCCGGTCGCTTGCACGACGCGCTGGCGGATGGCCGCGCGCAATGACGGTCTGCCGGGTCACGCCCTCGTGGACTCGGAGCCCAAGAGTGGGTCAGCCGTTGCTGAGGCGGCTCTCGATAGCTTCCAGGTGAGCGTGTACCTGGGGATCGTCTTCGATCATTTTTTCCACGCGCCGTACGGCGCTCATCACCGTGGTGTGGTCGCGATTGCCGAAGGCACGCCCCAACTCGGGGAAGCTGCACTTCAGGCGCTGGCGACACAAGTACATGGCTACCTGCCGTGCGAACGCCACACTCTTGTGGCGATCTTTGCTCATGAGATCGGTATTGGTGATCCGGAAGTGGCCACACACGGCGCGTTGAATGTCTTCGACGCTGCGAACTTCGGGGCGGCGTGGGGTGACGATCGTCAGCTCGTTGCGCGCGAACTCGAGATCGATCTGACGACCCATCAGGCTGGACTTGGCGGCCAACCGAATCAACGTGCCTTCCAGCTCGCGCACGTTGGAGCGAATCGTCTGCGCCAACAGCACGGCCACGTCGTCCGAGAGCGCGATGCCTTCAATCTGCGCCTTCTTGCGGACGATCGCGACGCGCGTCTCCAGGGCAGGCGTCTGGATGTCTGCAACCAACCCGCTGGTGAAGCGCGAGATCAAGCGCTCCGGCATACGCTGGAGGTCTTGGGGATACTTGTCGCTCGAGACCACGATCGGCTTGTCCGCATCGTGGAGCGCGTTGAAGGTGTGGAAAAACTCCTCCTGCGTCTGTTCACGACCAGCCAAGAACTGGATGTCGTCGACGAGCAGCAGATCGCACTCGACGCGGTACCGGTGGCGGAACTCCTCCATCCGGTGGTGCTGGAGAGCCTCGATGAACTGGTTGGTGAAGCGCTCCGCCGAGACGTACAGGATGCAAGCGTTGGGACGCGAATCGAGCACATCGTGGGCGATCGAGTGCATGAGGTGCGTCTTGCCGAGCCCCGTGCCGCCGCAGATGAACAATGGATTGTAACGGGGACCACCACCACCCGCCGAGGCGAACGCCGCCGCGTGGGCGAGCTCGTTCGAAGGACCTACGACGAAGTTGCGGAACGTGTATTTGCTGTTCAGCTGCTCGCGAGTCGTGCCGCGCGCCAGGTAACCGGTGGGATTGCGCTCGCTGTGCATCTCGATCGCGGCAGCCGCCGAGAGTGCGTCGGAATGGCCAGCCGTGTTTGAATGGCCAGCCGTGTTCGAATGCCCAGCCGTGTTCGAATGGCCAGCCGTGTTCACGTGGGCCGTGTTCGAGTGGAGTGGCGAGCCTTGGGAGGCGCTGACGTTCCCCGAATGGGGCGTCCAATTGCCGTGCGCAGACTGTTGCAGCGTCGACTGATGCGCGAGGGGTTGCGGGGGGATCGACTGCTGGGGGCTCGATGGGTATCGCGAATTGTTCGCGTGGTTGCCCATGGCGTTCGAACTCGGTGCTGGCTGGCTTTCGCGCGGAGGTGGCACGGAGCCCGGAGCGCCCATGCTGCCTGGTGGCCGTTCACTCATGCGCAAGTGCCGCGCGCGTGGGGGCGTGGAATCGCGATCGTCGAGGCGCGGTTGGCAAATCGGGTAGGCGATGTCGCTGCTGACCACCCACTGGACTTGCGGTGGGTGCCCCATCAGCGATCCCAATACCGAAACCAAGGTCGGTTGGAAGTGTTGACACACCCAATCGCGCACGAACTCGTCGCGGGCGCGCAAGCACAGTTGCCCCGGAGTCAAGCGGTCCAGTTGCACACCGGAAAACCACTGGTCGAAGGCAGGGCTCGAACTCTGGCGCGTCCGGGTGAGGGCTTCCCCCCACATGGCGGCGAGTTCGGAGCTTGAAAGGGTGTTTTGAGCGGCCAGCGACGACAAGACGGTCCTCGAAACTTGGAAAGGAAAAAAGATAGAACGGCCGTCCACAGCCTGTGGACAACCGGTGTACATGGAGGGGACTCACGCCAACGGCTTGGGCGCGGCGGTCGAGATGCAACGCAGAGCAGAAGCCCGGTGACAAGCGCTTGGTTGGAAGCGGGTCGTCCGACAGACCAATCCCACGACGGCGCATCGGGATGCGGTAGTGGAGAGTGGGCTGGTTGGGTGGCTCATGGATTAACTGAAGGGAGAGATACGACTAACTGGGGAAGTGATGGGGCTCGTTCGGCAACTTCTTGTTTAGGCTACGTCGCCCTTCTTCGTCATTCTGCGCTTCGTGCGGAGCTGGTCCGTCTTAGTGAGCCGCGCTCGGCTGGTTTTACTGGCCGTCTTCGGCTGGTTGGCGCTGGCATCTTCTTGCTTTGCGCTCGGCGGGGGTTCGTTCTTCGATTCAAAGTTCGATGGATCCCACTCACTGCAACTGCTCCCACTCACTCTCGTTGTGACCCATCACGCGGTGACAACGTTGTGTCAGCTAACACCGGATCGAGACGCGCATCAATGACCGATTTTAGTGACTCAAGCGATCCCGCATCAAAACCCTCAAATAAAAATTCAGCTGTCCGTCTGGCCGCATATCGCGCTTCGAAACGCTCGGTGGTGTCGCGAGAAGTGAACAAAATACTGCAGGAAATTTGCATGCTTAGATGTGCTGCTTCGGACGCGCATAGCGTTTGTTCGTGACCTGCGAAACGCATGCTTTTGGTCAAGTGAGTTTGTTGGGAAAACGCCACTTAGTCATCTCATGGTTCATCAGTTCAGTGTTCTCGACTGCGTCGTGCGAACGTGATCAATGAGAGTACCGCGAGCGGTCCGAACGGTGTCTCGACGCAGGCGCTTGGAATGAATTATTGGAAAACGCCGTTCAACGGGGTCGATAAGTTGTCCTTCAACCAAAACCTTCACTAAGTGAGCTGCGGGAGACCCTGTTATGTGTCGGATGTTTCAGGGTCCCGTTTTTGGCTATGCGTTTTCTCACCAGCACATTTGCGACGGTCGCTGTGTTCGCCTCGATTGCTACGGAGGCGGCGCATGCCGAGCCCAGCCGTTTACCACCCGAGGTGGGCTTCTCTCGCGGAGAGTTGGAGAGCGCTCGCTCCGCAGCGATGGGCGGCGCACTTCGCGCACTCGGTAATTCTATCGACGCCCTCTATTTGAACCCAGCCAACATGGCGACGACCCGCGTCTACCACATCGGCGGCGGTGCCCAGATCTGGCCTCAGGCTGGCCGACAGTCCTACGGCGGGGCGGCGGTCGACTCGATCCTCAACCCTCAGCGCATCGCCGGCGGGCTGGCCGTGACGTCCACCGATCTCGACCCCGACGGTCTGCAGCGGTCGCTCTGGGATTTTCGCCTGGGCATCGCTTTGCCCTTCTCGGAGCAGGTATTTTTCGGTGTCAACGTGAAACACCTAGACGTTACACAAGAGGGCAACCCGAGCGGCACACTGGCTCCGACCCGCGCGGCGGGAGGGCTCGCCAACGAGTCGATCCTGCGCGAGACGTCGCTCGATGCAGGCCTGACGATAAAGCCGATCCCCGAACTCGCGTTGGCGGTCGTGGGCGTCAACGTGACCAACCCTGAGACCGCGCTCATGCCGACCCTGGTCGGCGGGGGGGTCGGCTTCGGCAACGCCGACTTTTCGCTGGAAGCGGATGTGGGCTTCGACTTTACGACCTACGAAGAGACGAAGTACCAGATCGGCGCGGGCGCGGAGTTTCTACTCATGGGGCAGGTCCCGTTGCGCGGAGGTTATTCGTATGATCAAGCGTTCACGCGTCAGTCGGTGAGCGTGGGAGCCGGTTACCTCGCGAACGAGTTTGCCATTGATGCTGCACTGCGTCTTTCTGTGGCCGGCCCTACGGCAACCGCCGTCATCATCGGCCTGCGTTATCACTTGGATGGCGCAGGTATCGTGACCGCTCCCGAGTGACTCAGTTGACGACGCGAGCAGCGGGCCGGATTGTGCTTGGCGCTGGCGACGAGTCGGTGCGGCTCGACCTCCTCAGCCGATGGCCGCGGTGAGGGCAGCGACATAACGACTCAGGCCGTCTCTCACGGTATCGGCTGGGACCGTCAGCTCGGGAGGGATTGCCGCGGTAGCGCGCAATTCCTCGACCGCGCGCGGATTGCGAAACCAGTCCTCGTTGTGCGCGTCGGTCAACTTCTCGGCGCGCAAGGTCGCTAGTCCGACGGCGCACAACCGCTGCGGATCGTCCGCACGCAGTTGCGGCAACACTCCGAGTAGGTGGCGGCCCAGAGGTTCACCCCAAGCCCGTTCGCTCGTGTGTTCGAGGGCTCTCGGCCGCTCCCTGTGATCGAGCAGCACGGCTTGCCGGACCAATACCCGGAGTGCGCGCATGCGCAGCTCGTGGACGCCAACGAAACCCCAATACCGGTTCACGTCGCGCTGCTTGGAGTGTGCGCCGCCCAGGTGGCGGCGTTGGAACGCGGGGCTCGTGAGCAAACTCGCGAACAACCAGCCGGTCGCTCGCTCGTCGAGGCCCAGAGGGTCGTAGGCTACCACGAAAGGTTGGTTGCGGGGGGCCAACGCGCGCTGCCAGGCCGATCCGAAGCGGTCCAGGGCGACGCCGAAACTCGCCCCCGACAGCGGTTTTGGCCAACTGAATTGCCTTAGGTGAACGGCTTCCAGTAAACGTGTCTCACGGAACCAGTCGGCGATCGACGGCGGGCTCAGGTGTGCCGGGAACGTCAGCAGGCCTGGTTTGACGACGTGGGCCAGAGCCTTGGGCAGACCGGGCATTTCCGTCATCAACGGCTGTGTGGCCGTCAGCACCTCGGCTGCGATCGTGTAAACTTCTGGCGTGGGTAACTCGACCTCATCGAGCGAAGGACCCTTCAAACGTTTGTAGACCTCTACGCGACGTTGCCAGGCTAGGGCTGTCAACTCCGCGACGCCCTTACTCGAGGCGTCGAGCGCCTGCAACCACACCGACCGGCGCTCGTGGGTAAGCACTTTGCGCGCCATCGCGTCCAACGTCAGCTTGGCTTTCTCCGGCGCCTCCAGGTGGTGGGGGTCGTGGTAGCGTAGCCGCGCGAGCTCCGTGTACACGGAGCCGTTCACGCGTAGCTCGAGCAGGTGCGCGAGCCAGCGCAACAGATAGGGGCGTAGCGCGTCGCTCGCGGGAACCTCCCGTAGCAGCTCTGCATGATACTGTTGGCAGAGCACGGAGCGGTAGATCTGCAGCGGCGAATCCTCGAGCACCGCCAACTCAGGAAGGCGGTCCAACCAGGCCCACGCGTCGTCTTCCGCGCGGGCAAGCGTGCGGCTGAGTTCGATGGGGTCGAAAACGTGCATGGCTCGGGCGTGTATTACAGCTCCTCTCCGAACGCAAAGCTGACGGAGGTCGAGACGTCCCTCAGTGCGCCGTTCGGCGCAAATGTGGCTCCACTTTTTGGCCGAGGTGTGCTGCCGACGGCCCACGGGCGGCTTTCCCCTCGTTGAAACGAGTGTTGGTCGACCAGGGCGCCCACCGGGATGCGCTCCAAGCGTGGGACCGACGCCGTCCAAGCTTCGCCGCTGACGGTGGGGCCGCCTACCAAGAAAGAGGAAGGCGCGGGCGTCGTCAGTCCGCGCCTTCACCGCGCAAGTCTTGCAGCAGTCGAAGCCGATTGCGTCGGGTTTGGCGCGCACGGTCAAGCGACGCCGCTCCCGCTGTTGCAAGCGGCCAGTTTCATTCCGTTGCAAAGCGTTGCAAAGGGGGCGGCGCGAGCTCGTCACGAATTTCGAATCTGTGTTTTGGGTGAACAGTTCGAGGCGTCTCCCGCAACGTGGGAAATGTTCGATAGGATCGGCGAAATACCGGAACTGACGCAGCGCTTTGCGCAGACTTGGCCGTAGCGCCTCCCCGCACGTCTGGTGCGGCGTCGAGTCGAGGCGACGGTGTCTGGCACGCGACATGCAACCTGAGTTGCACCATGACCAACAACACCGCCAATTGGGATCGCATCGTTCGTGTCGTAGCCGGCCTCGTATTGTTGTCGCTGGTGTTCGTCGGGCCGCAAACGCCGATAGGTTGGGCTGGGCTCATCCTCATCGTCACCGGGCTCATCGGGTTTTGTCCCCTGTATACGGTGTTGGGGATCAGCACTTGCCCCGTGAAACCTCGCGATCCAGCTCCGCGGTCGTGACGAGAGGAGTCGATCTATGTGTAGAAGGATAACCTGTGCCACGTGCGGCAAACCCACTTGGGCGGGGTGTGGCGCTCACGTGGAGCAAGTGTTGAGAGACGTACCGCCCGCACAGCGCTGTCAGGGACACGCACCCAAGAAGCACGACGCTGGCGCGAGCGCAGGAGCGCATCGGCCATCGTTCGTCGAGAGGCTGTTCGGAAAACGAGTCGGATGAGGTTGCGATAATTGCATGGGAAGAAGAGTTCTGATCGTGGGAGGCGTAGCAGGTGGCGCGTCGGCTGCTGCGCGTTTGCGCCGTTTGGACGAGTCGGCTGACATCGTGGTCTTCGACCGTGGTCCGCACGTTTCCTTTGCCAACTGCGGCTTGCCTTACTTCGTGGGCAACGTCATCGCCAACGAGGGCAACCTGCTGCTTGCGTCGCGTGAACTGTTTCACGAGCGGTTCAACATCGACGTGCAGACCGAACACGAGGTGTTGTCGATCGATCGCAACGCACAGACGCTCCGCGTGCGTGACCTGCGAACTCAGGTGGAGAGGGACGAGCGGTGGGACAGTTTAGTCCTGGCTCCGGGCGCGAGCCCCGTACGACCGCCGCTGCCCGGCGTCGACCTGCCCGGTGTGTTCGTGGTGCGAAACATCCCCGACAGCCGTAAGATTCGCGACTTCATCGCGGCCAGGCCGCGCAAGAGCGCCGTGGTGGTGGGCGGTGGCTTCATCGGCTTGGAGATGGCCGAGAACCTGGCTCACCGGGAGCTTCGCGTAACCGTGCTGGAGCGCCTGCCGCAAATCTTGCCACAGCTCGATCCGGAGATGGCTCATGCGATGGCAGAGCACCTCGGACGGCAAGGAATAACGTTGCGCGTCAACGAGTCCTTCACCGGGATCGAGCAGGCGGGTGAGCACCTGCTGGTGAACGTCGCTGGCGGTGCGTCGATCGAGACAGACCTAGTGATCCTCGCGCTCGGGGTACGTCCAGAGACTGCGCTGGCAAGGGCGGCGGGATTGGTCCTGGGTAAACGTGGTGGCATCGTCGTTGACGAGCGCATGCGTACCAGCGACCCTCGAATCCTGGCGGTCGGTGACGCGGTCGAGGTCCGTGACGTCGTCAGCGGTCAAGAGGTGATCTTGCCGTTGGCCGGTCCCGCCAATCGCCAAGGGCGAGTGGCGGCCGAGACGATCGCCGGTCGTCAAACGACGTTCCGCGGCGTGCAAGCGACGGCGGTGGTCGGTGTGCTCGGTTTGACTGCCGCGTCCACCGGTGCCACCGAAAAGGGGCTCCGTGCCGCAGGTCGGACCGACTTTCACTGCATCTATCTGCACCCGGGCCATCACGCTGGGTATTACCCTGGAGCCCAACCGTTGCACTTGAAGTTGATATTCTCGGACGACGGCCACATCCTCGGCGCTCAAGCCGTGGGCGGAGGTGGCGTCGACAAGCGCATCGACGTGATCGCGACCATGCTCCAGATGAAAGGCACGGTCTCCGATCTGGCCGCGGTCGAGTTGTGTTACGCGCCGCAGTTCGGGAGCGCCAAAGATCCCGTCAACGTGGCGGGGATGATGGCAGAGAACGTCCTTGGGGGAGACATGCCGCTCGCCACGTGGTCCGACGTGAGCTCCAGCGACCACCTGTTGGTCGACGTGCGCGAGCCCGATGAATACGCAGTTGGGCACATCCCGGGCGCGCAGAATTGGCCGATCTCCACGCTGCGCGCGCGGGTGCGCGAGCTCCCCAAAGATCGGCCGATATGGCTCTACTGCGCTGCGGGGCAACGCGCCTACTTCGCGCAACGCCTGTTACGCCAGAGTGGCTACGACGCGCGCAACCTCTCCGGCGGTTACAAGACTTGGCTTGCGTTCGAGTCGGGCTGAAGCCGGCCTATGTCGGGAGGTGCCTGCCGGCGTACGCTCAGGTGCGCCGAGGCAGCCCGTCACTTGTCAGTGCTGCACAATTTTTGCCACCGGTGTGGCGTGTATGTGAACAAGCTGAACGAAGCCAGCGCGGTGTAAAGTACCTCACCCAGCGCGCGGTACACGAGCTGGTGCTGCTCGAAAAGTGACTTGCCCTCGAACTGCCAGGACACCACGCGGGCTTGGTAGCTGTCCTGAGACCCCGAGACGTCCCAGAGGGAAATCTCGGCGTCGGGGAACTCCTTGCGGAGCCGGGTCTGAACGTCTTCTTGAGCGATCATGTCGTCATCCGGATGCAGACGTTGTGCCAGGGGGATTCCGCATCAAACTCGAGCCACATTGGCGGCTTCCCCGAGGCGCAGGGTGTTGCCGGTGAGTGTCGGGTTTGTTGCGTCCTTGGAGGCTTTGTCGCGTTTGCTCCAACCGCGTCCATTCTCGCGGCTGAGCGCTGGAGCTTCTCGCAGCGGTGGGGCATCGGGCTGGGTTCCCTCGAGCAACAGCCCGATCAAAGGCCACCCAACGGTGCCCCGCGGGTCGCACCGGCGGAGGACACTCAGGTAATAGCTCGCTTCGGCCACTTTGCCGGCCTTGAGCTTGATGAACGACAACGCTTTCAGCGTGTAGAAGATGAACCGCGCCGGGCTCTGGTCGTCGGACTCGAGCGGAGGCCACTCCTCCATGTTCTCCGACCAGCCCAACTGCCGTTGAGCTTCGGCCAAACCCAAACGCGCGGCTGTCTCCGCGTGTGCGAGCTGCTTCTGGTAGGTGTATATCTTGTACAAGCAGAAGTAGACCGGCAAGACGTTGGGCGTAGAGCTCAACGCCTTCTGGAATAGCCTCGCCGCCAGATCGGGGCTTTGACGATACGCGATCACACCCTCCTGCAGCAATACGTCTACGGCCTGAGGGAGCGGTCCAAAGTTGATCCAATCTTCGTCCATGATTCGAGTCTTCCGGTGTTTGCGATGATAGGGGGCGGGCTGGGATATCGTTGGGGCTCAACCGGAGGCGAAGCCCAGCAACTCCACGGTGACGTTCTCGTTGCCAAGCCGTGCCTGGCACGCGAGCCGCGACTTGGACCCGACCCCGACGATGGTGTCGAGTTTGGCGTTCTCTTCCCGTGTGGCTTTGGAGAGGCTCTTCTTTCCCTCCGGTACGAACACATGGCAGTCGCCACTGCAGTTGGTGTCCGTGCACTTGGCTGAGAACGACGCGCCGGACGAACGGATCGCTTCGAGTAACGTGACGCCGGTCGCGCTGTCGGTTGTTTTACCACTAGGCAAGATGGTGAGTGTGGGCATGGGTTTCTCCGCTGCAACGGTTGATGGTTTCCCCAATCGGGGGTCGCGACGCTTCCGCGGTCGCCGGTAGCGCACGGAGTCGCGGCACGCAGGCTCCGCCTCGCTTCCTGGGCGCCTTTGCAAAAGGCATGCGCAGTCGATTTAGCGAGACAAGGCTCGCTCCGTTGGTGGTTCCGCGTCGTGGTTACGACAATTGGTCGTCGCGTTGTCGCAAGCCCGACGGTATCTCACCAACCGCACGCACGAACGTGCCTGGGTATTGCCCTTGGTATATCCATTGCTTGGCAACAGCGTTGAACAGCAACCCCTGACGACTCGAGGTGCCGAGATGCTGGACCTGCAGGCTCAAACCAACAACCAAGGAGCACGCGTGATCGCCGCGTCGGCTGCGCTCGCTTTGCTTGCGGACGCGCGGAGGCAGCCTCGCGCTGCGTTGTTCGACGTGCGTGAGCGAGGCGCCTTCGAGCAGGCTCGCTTGACGCGCGCAGAACACCTGACCGATGACACGTTCTCGGAGCACACGGCCCAACTCGAAACGCAGGTGCCGATCGTCGTGTACTGCGAACGCGGTGACGTAGCGCCGGACTTCGCGCGTCGATTCACGGAGCGAGGTTTTCCGGAGGTCTACATCGTCGACGGCGGATTCGACGCGTTGGTGGACGAACTGCACGCCGAGCCCAACGAGCAGCCCGTTCCGTCCCCGCAATGGGAGCCCGCAACGGAAACCGGGACCGACTTTTCGGCGGAGTTCTTGGTGGGCGACTTGGTGTACAGCACCGCGACGATCCTCAATGACGGTGGCGTGCCAGGCTTGGAGGTAGACGCAGTCATTGCCGTGCCTGGTAGCCGCGGAGTGGTCGTACGTTGCGGCAAACTGGAGGCCGACCCTCGCCAACGACTATACGTCGTGCGTTTCGAGAACCAAGACGGCGTCCTCGGTGCACCCGTCGGGTGTTTACCCGATGAGTTGACTCAGACAGCGCCGGTCGTCGCGCCGACGCTGGTGAGCGAATGAACCAACGACACGTGGTAGCTGGCGAGGATCGGTGTCTGGAATGGTCGATACGAGCGTCTCGATTGTTGCAACCGCGACAAAGCCGCTGCGGCGGGCGGCCCATTGCGGGCGATTTTCGATGGCACGCGCTTTGCTGACGTCATGGACGAGCGTTTTCTTATCCCCCTCAGCCAACCAATCACAGGAGTAGTGCATGAACCAGCAATCATCCCATGGAATGACCATCACCCCCACCGCTGAGTCCTTCATCCGCCGCCTGCTGCGCATGAGCGGCCAACCGGGCGCAGGGTTCCAGCTCAAGGTTAGTCCAGGGGGATGTGCTGGCCTATCGGCAGAGTTCTCCGTCGAGGCAGCACCGAAACCCGCCGACCACAGCGTGACCGTCAACGGCATTACCCTGTTCTTGTCGGAGAGCAGCTATCGGCTCTTGGAGGGAGTGACGATCGATTTCGTCGACAATCGCATGGAGTCGGGATTCCGCTTCATCGATCCCAAAGCCGAAGAGTGCTCGTGCAAGACCGGCTCGCAAGGGGTCCAACTGTCGACGTCCGGTTTCGGCAACTGAGCTGTCCCACGACGGCGCCGCTAGCGTTTGAACCTCTGGAGATTGTCATGACGGAACAGCATTCGATCGATTTGGAACCCACGCCGAACAGGGCGAAAGGTGGGTCGCGTCAATTGCCGGGCGCCATCGTCCGATTTGCGGGCGATTCGGGGGACGGCATGCAGGTGACGGGAGCCCAGTTCACGAGCACAGCCGCGATGCTGGGTAACGACCTCGCCACGTTTCCCGACTTCCCTGCGGAAATCCGCGCTCCGGCTGGCACGCTCTACGGCGTGAGCGGCTTTCAGATCCACTTCGCGTCTCACGACGTGTTCACGCCCGGAGATCGCCCCGACGTTCTCGTCGCCATGAACCCCGCGGCTCTCAAGGTGAACCTTCCGGCGTTGAAGCCCTCTGGGCTGTTGGTCGTCAACAGCGGCGCGTTCAACGAGAACAACCTGAAGAAGGCAGGCTACACGGGCAATCCGTTGGACGACGGCTCACTCGACGGGTTCCACGTCGTCTGCATCGACATCAACAAGCAGACGTTGGCGGCGGTGGCCGGTTGTGGGCTAACGAACAAGGACGCCAATCGCTGCAAGAACTTTTGGACCTTGGGTTTGATGTATTGGATATACAGTCGACCTTTGGAACCCACGGTTCGCTGGTTGGAGAAAAAGTTCAAGAAAGGCAACGAAGCCAAGGCCAATGTGGCTGCTTTGAGCGCTGGTTTCGCCTTTGGTGAGACGCTCGAGCTTTACCACGAGCGGTACATCGTGCCGCCCGCGACGTTGAAGGCTGGTTTGTACCGCAACATGTCCGGCAACGTCGCGACCGCATGGGGCTTGCTCGCTGGGTCGCATCTCTGTGGGCTACCGATCGTTCTCGGCACTTATCCAATCACGCCAGCTAGCGACATTCTACACGAGCTGAGCCGCCACAAAGACCTCGGCGTCACCACCGTTCAAGCGGAGGACGAGATCGCAGCGGTTTGCGTCGCCATCGGCGCGTCGTACTCTGGCAAGCTGGGCATCACTACGACGAGCGGGCCTGGGATGGCGCTGAAGACCGAGGCGCTCGGGTTGGCCATCTCCACGGAGCTCCCGTTGGTGGTGGTCGACGTGCAGCGCGCGGGGCCGAGTACCGGGCTTCCCACGAAGACTGAACAAGCGGATTTGTTGCAAGCAGTGTTCGGTCGTAACGGCGAGGCTCCACTGTGCGTGCTTGCCGCGGCCACGCCGGCAGATTGTTTTGCAATGGCCGTCGAAGCCGTGCGTATTGCCACCAAGTACATGACGCCGGTGATCTTGCTTACGGACGGCTATCTCGCCAACGGATCCGAGCCGTGGCGCATCCCCGACGTCACGACCATGCCTCGGTTCGATGCCAAACGCTTGGAGGTCCCCGTAGATGGGTTCCAGCCGTTACTCCGGGACCCTGAGACGCTCGCGCGGGTTTGGCCCGTGCCTGGTAGTCCCGGGCTGACCCATCGGATCGGCGGAATCGAGAAGGACTACGACACTGGCAACATCTCCTATTCCGCAGCCAATCATCAGCGCATGTGCCAAACCCGCGCGGCGAAGATCGCCGGCATCGCCCGCGACATCCCGCCGTTGACGGTGACGGAAGGGGAGGACAGCGGTGACCTATTGGTGCTCGGATGGGGCTCCACGTACGGGTCGATCCGCGCCGCCGTGCGGAGCTGTCGCGAACGTGGCCTGCGCGTGTCTCACGCTCACTTGAAGTATCTGAACCCGCTCCCCGCCAACTTGGGGGAGGTGTTGGGGCGCTTCCGCCGGGTGCTGGTGCCCGAACTGAACCTGGGTCAGCTCGTGAAGCTGATCCGAAGCGAGTTGTTGATACCAGCCGAGAGTTTCCCCAAGATCGAAGGGCTGCCGTTCACCATCGACGAACTCGAAGCCCGGATCCAGAAGACGTTGGAGGTATGAGCCATGACCGACACAGAGAACCTCACTTACAGTCGCAAAGACTTCAGCTCCGATCAGGACGTGCGGTGGTGCCCCGGCTGCGGCGACTACTTGATATTGGCCACCGTGCAGCGCACCTTGCCAGAGCTCGGCATCGCCCCTCACAACATGGTGTGGGTGAGCGGCATCGGCTGCTCGAGCCGGTTTCCGTACTACATGAACACGTATGGTTTCCATACCATTCACGGCCGAGCGCCCGCAGTCGCGACTGGAATCAAGGTGGCCAACCCAGATCTACTGGTGTGGGTGGTGACCGGTGATGGCGATGGTCTCAGCATCGGCGGCAACCACTTGTTTCACGCGATGCGGCGCAACGTCGACGTCAACGTGCTGCTCTTCAACAACCGAATCTACGGGCTGACCAAGGGCCAATATTCACCAACCAGCGAGATCGGCAAGGTGACGAAGAGCTCTCCCAGTGGGTCCGCGGATTACCCGGTCGATCCCGCAGCGTTCGCGCTGGGATGCAACGCAGGGTACGTCGCTCGAGCCCTCGACACCGACGCGACGCACTTGGCGTCGTTGCTCAAGCGTGCGGCGCAACACCGCGGCACGACGTTCACGGAGATTTATCAGAACTGCCCAGCCTTCAACGACGGTGCGTTCGAGGCCTTCCGCGCCGCGGACAATCGTCCAGACAACACGCTCTACGTCGAGCACGGCAAGCCGTTGTTGTTCGGAACCGATCGCAAGAAAGGCTTGCGTTTGGACCACCGGAAGTTCGAACTCGAGGTCGTCACGGTCGGTGAGAATGGCGTCGAGGAATCGGACATCTTGGTTCACGACGAGACCAACCGATCCCTGGCAGGTTTCCTCGCGCGGATGAAGTACCCCGAGTTCCCAATCGCGCTCGGCGTCCTGTACGCGGTCGAGAACGAAAGTTACGACACGCGCCTGCTCAAAGATGGTGACGCCGAGCGAGCTCCAGGCGCTGGAGCGCTCCAGAAACTGCTCACAGCGGGTGAGACTTGGATGGTCCACTGAGTTCACTGAGAGCAGAGCTCAGAACCGGTTGTGCGAGGAATCACCGCCAATCAACAGACAGGCGGTGATTCCCGGGCTCTGGCCGCGCAGGGCTCGATCGACTCACATCGTCGTATTGGTCGCGGGTTTCGGCGTTCGAGACCCGCTCCTAGGGGCAACTGAGCTCCGCGTAGCGGCGCCCGGGGACTCGATGTGTTCCGCGGGCGCCGCGATGTTTCGACGCAGAGAGCTCCAGCGCTCAGAGCTAGTCTTCCTCGACGCCCCGGCGCTGCACCACCGTGAGCAACTCGGCCGTCTTGGTTTGGTTGTTCACGTCGATGCGTCTCAGATGTTCGAAGGCCAGTTGTGCTGCCTTTTCTTCGCCTGCGCGCAATAGCACGTAGGCGTAGGCCTGTAGCGTGTACATCCAGCGGCGGACAGCAGGCTCCATCTGAGCGAAGTCCGCGTGTTCGGGGAGTACCTGCGCATAGGCCTCGGGAACACCCAGGTCCCTGGCTGCTGCCGTCAGACAACGTTCCGCAGCTCGCGCAGCCTCCGCGTAGCGGTGTTTGTACAGATAATAGCGGTATTCGGCCACGAGGACCGCATCGTGATCGCCCGCTATTTGCCTCGCTCTTGCCAGGTGTCGTTCGGCGACGGAGTCCTGGGTGAACGCCAGCCCTGCTTCGCGAAGGGCTCGTTCAGCTGTCTCAGGCAGATCGGCGTAGGAGCGCCGTTCGAGCCAGAGTGGGTCGCCGAGCGAAGAAGGGGTAGTGTGATTCATCGCGCAAATCTTTCTCTTGTTGGGCGGTTTGTGTCTGGTTTGTCGGCTTTCCGACAAAGCGGTTGGGGAGCGGAGGAGGCGGCGCGGCCGCAATGAGCAAAAATTCGGGACCAGCGATGCGATGCTCGCGTCGGATTCACGTGGTGCTCGGTGGCCGAGCCCATTGGCGCTGTCGGAATGCCGACGACCGGAGGCGTGGATGGACCGCGATGGGCACATCCCGTGCCAGATGCGTTGGATCGGTCTCCAATGCCCGTTCCCAGGTTTCTGAGAATGTCCCACCGGCGAGCGCTTGGCTCGCATCGTGCAACGCGGCTGGAGTATGCCTGGCTCGTAATGCCGTCCTCGGCTTCGTCGCAAGCTCCCCAGACTACAGGCGAAGAGCCGCTATGTTGGAGTTATTCTAAGGCATCTCGATGCCTCAGGAAAACCGTCGGTAGCGCATTGTTTCGAAACGCGAATGCAGACGAAGTTGGAGCCAAAATTTGGCGAAAACACTCCGCAATATTCCGGAATTCACACAGGAAGAGACTGTCATGCAAGCTGCAATAGGAGACCCCATGGCTCTGGAACAAGAACCACTCGATCAAGCGCGGAAGCGGCGCTCCGACATCGCGTTGCTCGGGATATACGAGATCTCGAAGGTGCTTGCGGCGCCTGGCCGGCTGGAAGCGACACTTTCACGCGTCATTCACCTGCTGTCGAACTTCTTGGACATGCGGCACGGATTGATCGCTTTGCTTGGCAAAGGCGCGGAACCCGAAATTGTGGTCGGATCCGGCTGGAGCGATGCGGTGGCTCGCAGGTACTTCGAGCAGCTGCCCGAGCAAGCGATCGGACGCATCGTCGTGACCGAGATGCCGCTCATCGTCGAGAGCGTCCGCGAGGATCCGTTGTTCGAGGGCTGCGTGGAGACGGAGTGGTGGGGCACCAGCTCCGACACCGCGTTCGTGGGTGTCCCGATCAAGGTGGACGGTCGAGTGATCGGCACGTTGACCATCGACTGCGACTTACGGAGCGAAGCGCACTTCAGCTTCGATGATGACGTTCGCTTCTTGACCATGGTAGCCAACCTCGTTGGGCAGACCGTGCGCTTGCAGCGGCTAGTCGCGCGCGACCGTGAACGTTTGATGGAGGATAGACGCCGTTTGGAGCGTGAGCTGGAGAGCACGGGCGGGAACGAGCGTCCCGCGGACCAGCGGGGCATCGTTGGAGACAGTCCTGCCATTCGCTCCGTGCTCGAGAAGGTGCGCGTGGTTGCTCGCAGCAACTCCACGGTGCTCCTGCGTGGAGAATCTGGGACGGGCAAAGAGCTGTTTGCTCGCGCGTTGCACGACTTGTCGCGCCGCCGCGACAAGCCATTCGTGAAGGTCAATTGCGCGGCATTGCCGGAGGGAGTGCTCGAGTCGGAGCTGTTTGGCCACGAGAAGGGGGCGTTTACCGGTGCCTTGGCACAACGTAAAGGGCGGTTCGAGCTCGCCGATGGTGGGACGTTGTTCCTCGACGAGATTGGTGAGATATCGGCAGCATTCCAAGCAAAACTCTTGCGAGTTTTGCAGGAGGGCGAGTTCGAGCGTGTGGGCGGTAGCTCAACGATGCGGGTGGACGTTCGTTTGGTAACGGCCACGAACCGCAACCTGGAGGAGGCCGTCGCGGCCAACGAGTTCCGGGCTGACCTGTATTATCGCATCAGCGTGGTGCCGATCTTCTTGCCGCCGCTGCGCGATCGCCAAACGGACATTCCCTTGCTGGCACACGAGTTCCTCAAGCGCTTCAACGCCGAGCACGGCTCCGAGCTCGCATTTGCCCGCGACGCGCTAGAGATCCTCACCTCGTGCCAGTTCCCCGGCAACGTGCGGGAGCTCGAGAACTGTGTGCGACGCACGGCCACCTTGGCGGCCGGCGAATGTATTCACGCCGATGACTTCGCGTGCCGCCGCGACGAGTGCTTGTCGGCTGCGTTGTGGCCCTTCGAACAGACCCCGGGCTTCGTACCTCTGCCGATTGGTCGCGGGCCACGTGCGGGCTCGGTGCCGCCGCCTCCAGCGGCGGTCGAGTTCGGCAATGGCAGCAGTGAAACAGATCTGCGGGGTGAACGCGCTCGCCTCATCGATGCCATGGACGCGGCTGGCTGGGTACAGGCCAAAGCAGCGCGGCTGCTCGGGATCAGCGCGCGTCAAATGGGTTATGCGCTCCGCAAGCACGACATACCCATCAAGCGTTTCTGAGAGGCTCCAACGAGAAAGCGCGCTCCCAGGGGGGAGCGCGCTTTCTCGACCAGCGTGCTAGCGGTCTCGGCTAGCTGGCGGTCCGTCCAAGTGCTTTGGCCAACCAAGGTGGGGGATGTTTCTGAATCACCTGTTGGAGTTGCGAGAGGATGGTTCGCGCAGGCCCACCTTCGGGTACCGAGATGAGGTGTATGTCTGCCTTGATCACCTTTGCTGACGCCGGACCGCCGATGTGCACGACGTACAAGATCTTGCAGTCCAAGATTAACTTCACTCGGTAGCCGTTCTTGTCGTCCGATAGGTCGGCGGCCGCACAGTCACGCACTCCGACCAGCTTGGCGTCCGTAGCGCTCACTTGGTACACCAAAAAGCGCTTGCACGAACCGAAGTGCCCGTTGAGGTCTTCGTTGGCGTTCGAAGCAAACGCCACGCGAATGCTATCCACCGCTGGCGTGTCGTCTGCCGCCTCCGGGGTCGGCACGTCTTGTTCCGTCAATTCCTCACCCCACAGGATGCGCACCGCGTCCTTGAAAGAGAGGATGTCTTCTGCTCGCGTGTCACGTTCGAAGTCTTCGTCGCCATCTACGTCGTGTGCCTGACCAAACGCCTTCTTGAGGTGAGTGACCGTTACTTGGCCTAGGTTGTTTTCGTTGATTTCGCTGCCAACTATGCTCTCGATCGCTTCGATGAGGTCGCGCGCCGAGACGCTTTCGAGCCGTCGCGCTGCCAGACCAATGCGCAGCGCGACCTCGTCGGAGAATGGTTGCTCGTTCATGTTCGGGTTCCGTTCGTTGCGGACGGTTGGGTCAACTATCGTTCACACCGATGGCGTATTGGGTGTCAGAAGTTCGCCGTTGCGTCGCTGGATCGCCCCGACGATGAGCTCTGCAGCTTGCACCAGATCGAGGCCATCGACGGTCAGCATCTCGGCCTTCTCGTTGCGCGGGGCAGGCGCATAGACCTGCTTCACGACGGTGGGCGAGCCTTTGAGGCCGCACTTCTTGGGGTCGTCGATGCCGACGTCTTTGGCCGCCCAGCGCACGATCGGGGCTCGGGCCGCGCGCAACGCATCGTCCACCGAACCGCGCCGGATCTCGTTGGTGCCCTCCTGCATGGTTAGCAACACGGGAAGCCGACTCGAAAGGCGTTGGACTCCGCCCTCCGCCCGCCTTTCAACGACCAAATCGCCGGTGTTGGGGTCGAGCGAGCAGATCTTCGACACGTAGGTGAGGGGAATGAGCCCCAGGCGTTTTGCGATGCCAGGCCCGACTTGCCCTGTGTCGCCATCGATCGTCTGCTTGCCGGCGAACACGAGGCGAGGTTTCCCCCACTCCGAGGAGAGCTTGTCGATTGCCATCGCCAACGCGTAGCTCGTCGCGAGAGTATCCGACCCAGCGAACACGCGGTCCGTCAGCAACACGGCGCGGTCCGCGCCGTAGGTGAGCGCCTTTCGCAGCGACTCTTCAGCCATGGGTGGACCCATGGTGAGAACCGTGACGGACCCACCGTGCACGTCGCGGACTCGCAAGGCTTCCTCGAGTGCGTACAGGTCGTACGGATTGATCACCGACGGCACGCCCTGCCGCATGATGGTGTGGGTTTCGGGGTGGACGCGGATCTGGGTGCTGTCGGGCACTTGCTTGAGGCAGACGACGATGTGCAAGGTCAACTCCTTCTCACGGCAGTCAGCGGCACGAATGCCGTGTTCTTCTTTGGCGTCACTGCGTCGCGGAGCACTTTGAAGACGCGCTCCTCGATGGGCGAGCTCTTGCGAAAGTCTTCGTACGCAGTCTTCAGGAAGTCGGTGCAACGCACGCGCGCCTCGCCGTCATCCAGCTCCGCGAGGGACTCTTGTGCCAAGTATTGCCCCATGCGCTTGAGGATGTGGAGGCGCGCTACTCGCAGCAGCGCTGGGTCGTACGCGACTCCGAGGTAGTCGAAGATGTCTTCGGCCGACGACAACCGACGTAGTTGTTCGAGAATCATGGCTTCCTCACGATGGCGGGTTGACGGACGTCAAGCGTAGGTGGGAGCAAAAGCCGCTTGCGAGCGCGACTCTTCCTTCCAGAAAGGAGATATCGACCTCAGGTTGGCTATGATCTCGGGCACCGTCGTCAGCACGTGATCCACCTCTTCCTCCGTGCTCTCGCGCGAGAGAGAGAAACGAATGGCACCGTGGGCCGCGGTGTAGGGAACGTTCATGGCACGCAACACGTGGGAAGGTTCGAGCGAACCCGACGTGCAGGCGGAACCGGACGAAGCCGCGATGCCGGCGCGGCTCAGCAGCAGTAGGATCGCCTCTCCCTCGATGAATTCGAACGCAATCGTCGTGGTATTCGGCAACCGTTCGTCCGGATCACCCATGAGCAAAGCTCGATCGACGCGCGCGAGGAGGCCGGCCTCCAAGCGATCGCGCATCGCCTTGACGCGCGTCTGTTCGACAGTGAGATATTGGCCGGCAAGCTCGGCGGCTTTGCCGAGACCAATGATGCCCGGCACGTTCTCCGTCCCAGCGCGACGACCCCGCTCCTGGTGGCCGCCGCGCACCAACGGACGCAGTCTCACCCCGCGGCGGACGTACAGCGCGCCCACGCCCTTCGGACCATGGAGCTTGTGGCCGGAGAGCGACAGCATGTCGATCTCGGTCTGCTGCAGGTTCACGGGCAGCTTACCCACCGCCTGAACCGCGTCCGTATGAAACAGCGCACCAGCCTCGTGCGCCAACTCGGCGAGCTTGTCTACGGGGAAGATGGTGCCAGTCTCGTTGTTGGCCCACATGACACTCGCGATGGCCGTGCGGGGCCCGAGCGCCTTGCGATACGCGTCCATGTCGAGGCGGCCCCGAGAATCGACACCGACGTAGTGGACCTTCACGCCGCGACTCTCCTCGAGGTACTTGCACAAGGCGAGCACTGCAGGGTGCTCCACCTTGGTCGTCACCACCTCGTTTCGGCCAACTTGGGTCTCCAGGGCCGACAAGATTGCGGTGTTGTCTGCCTCGGTTCCGCCAGAGGTGAACACCACTTCGTGGTCGAACTCGGCTCCTAGCAGCTGTTGGAGGCGTTGACGTGCGGTCTTCAGTGCCTGGCCTACGTCGCCGCCGAAGGAGTGCATCGACGACGCATTGCCGAACTGGTCGCTGAAGAAGGGTAACATGGCCTCGACCACTCGGGGGTCGACGCGCGTGGTCGCGTTGTTGTCGAAGTAGACGCTTCTCATGGGGAATCTCCTCGGAGTTGGATCGTTGGTGAGTTGCGCCGACTAAGCGACGTGGGAGTGCGAGTGAACTGGGATCACCCGCAGCGGTTGACCGATGCGCGCGACGAGGCGTTCCTGAACCCCTTGAAGGGTGACCGCTTCGAGCTGACAGCCCGCGCAGGCGCCGGAGAAGCGCACGAAGACGCGGTCGTCCTCGACGTCTACCAGTTCGCAGTCCCCTCCGTCGCGACGGAACGTTGGGCGCAGCTCTTCGAGCGACTCTTCGATCGCGCGGATGCGCTGCACGTTCGTCATCTTGGCGGGGGCGGCCTTCGGCGTGGGAGCGAACGGCGAGGTCTTGGTCTTGGGCAGGCGTACGCCAGGAGTGCGAGCGCCCGGCGTGAATGCTAGCTCGGCGTCGAGTTTACCTTCGGCGACTAGCGCTTCGTTGACCCGCTTGAGGACGGCTTCCAACTTTTCCGAACACGTGCCGCAGCTACCGCCAGCCTTCGTGAAGTGGGTGACCTGGTCCGGCAGGGTGAGCAGGTTGTTGCGAACCGCACGCTCAATCATGCCCTCGTCCACGCCAAAACACTTGCAGATGAGCGCGCCATCTTCGTGGTCGTCCACCCAGGTCTCCCCGCGGTAGTTCGCGACCGCGGCGCGTAGCGCTTCGTAGCCCATCACCGAGCAGTGCATCTTCTCGGGCGGCAAGCCGCCGAGAAAGTCGGCGATGTCCTGATTCGTCAGCTTCAACGCTTCGTCGATGGTCTTGCCAATGATGAGCTCGGTCAACGCCGAGGAAGAGGCAATTGCCGAGCCGCACCCGAACGTTTGAAACCGCGCTTCGGTGATGATCTCGGTCTCTGGATCGACCTTGATCATCAGACGTAGCGCATCGCCGCATGCGATTGCCCCCACGTCACCGACGCCATCGGCGTTCTCGAGAACGCCGCTGTTCTTGGGGTTGAAGAAGTAATCTTTGACCTTCTCAGTATAATCCCACATGACACTACTCCTTTAGCTGAAGGACTTGCCGCAAGAGCAGCTGGACGACGCGTTGGGGTTTTCGAACGTGAAGCCTGCGCCTTCCATGCCGACGGTGAAGTCGAGGGTGACGCCTTGGAGTAGATTCACGCTGCCGGAGTCGACGAAGAGCTTCACGCCCTTTTGTTCGACGAGGATGTCTCCCTCGGTAGCTGTCTGGACTAGACCCATCAAGTATTTGTGTCCAGCACAGCCTCCCGCCTGTACCAAGATGCGAAGGCCTTCGACGGGTTCTTTCGCTCCGGCGATGGCGTTGCGGATGGCGTTTGCTGCAGTCTCAGTGAGGTTAATCATGGCATCTGCTCCGTGTTGATTGGTTCTGGGTGTGTGCCTGTCTCCTGAAGTTCTTCAGCAATGCTCGTGCCAGTCTCGGATGCGCTAGATTTGCCTGTTATCTTTCCGCCCCGGCGTCGCGTTCACAACGAATGTTCGGTTCGTGACAAACGCGCGCCGTAGTTAGCCGAACTTGTACGAGACTCCGAAGCCTCCACGCGGGTAGGTCCACTCGACCTCGCCGGTCGTTGCGCAAACGATGCGGCACGTGCCGCACTCGACGCAGCCGTCGACGGACAGCTCGACTTGACCATGGTCGTTCTTGGTGTAGCACCCAGCCGGGCACGCGTGTGTCAGTGCCAACAGGAGCGGCGACGGCTTATCGTGCGGCTTCACCCGAATGTGCGGGCGGTCATGATCGATTTGGTATCGGTTCTGAAACAATCGTTGTTCGACATTTACGGTCATCGCCAGGCCCTCATCATGCGGAATGCGTCGCCAAACATGCCCGTCCAGCCCCGTGCTTTGCGTAGCTCTTGAATGACGCTGCGTTCCTTGGTCAACTTGTCCGTGCCGTCCACGCGGATCCACGCTTGAGAGGCGTGGCTCATCAGGCGCGGATACACGGTGAACAGGTGCCGGTTCTTGTGCATGAAGCTCGGCACGTTGCGGTATTTGCGCAAATCCTTGATGACGTAGCTCTGCTCCAGCGTGCGCCAATAGCGCCCGAGGTTCTTGCGCGAACACGCGAGCCCTTCGGCCTTGAGCGCTGCGATTGTTTCAGCCGCGATTCTGCCGCTGGTCATTGCGAGGTTCGACCCCTCTCGATGGACCGAGTTTACGAGGTGTCCCGCGTCCCCGACGACCAGCCAACCGTCGCCATGCAATTCCGGGATCGCCTTGTATCCGCCTTCGGGGATCAAGTGAGCCGAATATTCTTTGACCTCCGAGCCTGCGAGGAGAGGCTCGACCGCCGGATGTTGCTTGAAGCGATCGAGGAGCGCGTAGGGGCTGGTGCCAGATTCGACGAAGTTGGACACGAGGCACCCGATGCCGACGGAGATTGACTCGCGGTTGGTGTAAAGGAAAGCCGTGCCCACCATGCCATCCGTGATGGTGCCAACGGCCTCGATGACGACGCCCTCGTTGCCGCGCAAGTTGAAGCGCCGAGCGATCACCTCTTCCGGTAAGAAGTGCATTTCCTTCACCCCGAGCGCCACGTGGTCGGGGTTCAGTTCTGACCGGAGGCCCGCTTTCTGACCCAGGAGGCCGTTGACGCCTTCGGCCAGCACGACCACGTCGGCGAAGATCGGGCCGCCGTCGCGATCCGTCAACACGCCGATCACTTTTCCAGACTCGTCCCTCACGAGGTCGGTCACCGTCGTTTCACACAGCAGCAGCGCGCCGGCCTCTTTGACCTTGCGAGCGAACCACTTGTCGAACTGGGTGCGGATGATGGTGTAGCGATTGGGGCGTTCTTCGTTGAAGTCCTCGGAGCGGTAGTGCATTCCGGTGTAGGATCGCTCGTCGAGAACCCACATGCGCTGTTCGACGATGTGTCTCTCCAAGGGTGCGTCCTCGCGGAAGTCCGGGATCATTCGGTCGAGCGGGTCGGCGTAGAGGATCGCCCCTTGGACATTCTTGGCACCAGGGTACTCTCCACGCTCGAGTTGCAGGACCTTCAGTCCAGCTTTGGCCATCGTATAGGCAGCGGCGCTGCCCGCAGGCCCGGCGCCAACCACAATTGCGTCGAATCGTTCACTCATGTCGTTCACCTTTCGAATCGCTGCGAGAAGTTAGGTCCATTGCCCCAAGGCTTGCTTGTTGCGGGTGGGGAGATTGAGCACCGAAGCAGAGACCGGTTGCGGTCGGCGTCTCGCCAAGACCGCACGCGTCAGGAGCGGCAGCAGACCCACCGCGTCAGCGACGATACCCACGTGCGCAAAGTCGAAGATCGCTGCGTTGGGGTCGCTGTTGATCGCGACGATCAAGTCGGAACCGTCGACGCCGACGCGGTGCTGGATGGCGCCTGAAATACCAGCCGCGATGTATAGACGTGGACGAATCGTCTTGCCCGTTTGGCCAATTTGCCGCTCGGTGCCGATCCACCCCTTCTGCACCAACGGTCGTGTTCCGCCGTGTTCGCCACCCAATGCGTTGGCGAGCTCCTCGACGTAGCGGTAGTTCTCTTGTGCCTTGAGTCCCAGCCCGGCGCCGACCACGACGTCGGCGTACGCGAGCTCGACCTTGTTTGCAGACTCGTCGGAGACGAACTCGAGCACCTTCGTTACGATCTGCTCTTCGAGCAGGTTCACCCGGTGGTCCACGATCTGTCCCGCCCGACCTGCTTGGCGCGCCGGCATTGGAAAGACGCGAGGTCTGACGGTGGCCATCTGAGGGCGAAAGTTGAGCGTCAGGATGGTGCAGAGCAGCGAGCCTCCAAAAGTGGGGCGCGTCGCGGCGAGAGAGCGATTTTCGTCGATGGCGAGTGCCGTGCAGTCCGCTGTAAGCCCCGTGCCCAAGGTCGTAGCGACGGCGCCGGCGAGATCGCGGCCCAACGGCGTGGCACCCAGCAGCAGAATCTCCGGTTGATGCTTCTCGACGAGCTCGGTCAGCACCTTGGTGTACGGCTCGTTACGGTAGGCGCCGAGCACCTTGTCTGCGGCAAGGTAAACTCGGTCGGCGCCCCGCTCGAAGCACTCCCGTGCGACCGCCTGAAGCGTCGCGCGGTCTTCCCCGAGCAACACGCCCACGAGGTCTACACCCAGCTTGTCGGCGAGCGCGCGGCCTTCTCCGAGCAGCTCGAACGAGACGGGATGCGTGACTCCGTGCTCGTGTTCGATGAACACCCACACGTGTTTGTAAGCTTTCAGATGCTCCGGCAGTTGCTTGCTTGGATTCGATGAGGCTTCTCGCATGCGCTACACTGAAGCAACGGACGTGCCATCATCGTGAAACCCCGACTTTTGCCGAATCGAGGGGTCTGCATGCGTCGCGTTTCAGACAAACCGACCGACAATCGCGCGCGGTGCGTTGTCGGTCGCGGTGAGACGCGTGTCATGCGCTGCGGGCCAGGAGCTCCGCGCCCTCTTCAGCGCCGAAGCAGCCCTCGTAGTCCGAGCACTCGTCGCACACCGGTGCGACACAGAGGCCGAAGCCTTCGTCGCGGCAGATGGTGCGGTATAGAAACTTCTTCCACTTCATGTCACTGCGATTGCGCGAGGCGAGCATTGGGAAGTGGCGCTCCATCAACCACGACAGTTCGCGTCGATTGCGCAAGCCGAGGTCCTGCCAGAGGTGGTTGGGCTGCAAGCATCGACGCGCGATGATTGTCGCGAAGCACAGCGACACCGGCGTGCCGTTGGTGGCTCGTCCCAACAATTCCCGCAAGCAAGCTTCGTCTGGAGTCCTCGTGATCGCTACGTCGCGCGGAAGGACCGTCGCCAACGTCTCGCGCAGCGCCGGAAAGACTTCGGACGCTAGCTCCAGCAGCTGTTCGCGCTCGAGGCCTGTGCCCTCCAGCATCGATTGCGGCTCTGCGCCGGCCGCGATGGCCAGCGCAGAGGCTGCAACATGGGCGTCGAAGCCATCGCAGTGGCCGCCGGCAGCGTTGGACATCAGGACGTGATAAAGTTCGCTTTGCATCGGTAACCTCGGGCGCGGGTGCGCTCGCCCTCAGCGCAGTTGGTCCGATTGGGCCCGACGAGCGGCGTGATCAGGGCAGGGATCACGCCGTCAGTGTTTGCGGTCCGTGGCTTTGACAGTTGGCCGGGCAGACTCGGGCACAGGCGCCGCAACCGATGCATGCGCCCATGTCCGCCATGGCCATCACTTTTCGTTCGACTTCCTCGTCATCGTCGAGGTCGACAAACTCACCTTCGTCATTGATCCCCTTCAAAGTCATTACGCCGCGGCCGCATACTTTGAAGCAGCGACCGCAACCAATGCACGTCTTGGGGTCAATCGAGAGCAGGTAGTCCGGCTCCCAGTTTCGTCCGTCTCTGGTGTTCATGACATGTTCACCGTGAGCTAGCTAGTTCTTGTTTCTTTGCCTCTAAGGCAGCGAAGGCGTCGTAGGCCTGTTGAGCGACGTTCAGGATGTTTTGCCAGTTTTGTGGCAACTCTTCGGAGAGGTCGTGAAGGTCCATCTTCAGCTGCATGGCGCGAGCCGAGAGTTTCTTCATCACGACCTTGTCGTCGTCTGGTGCGCTCATGCCCGCGCCACCTCGGGGAATTCAGCGATGCCGGCCATGGCCTTTTCCACGGCTTTTTCACCTTCTTCCGCCAGCTTGGTGAGACTGTCGAAGCCGAAGCGGTGCACGTCGCGCAGCGTCTTGCTGAACGCGACCAAGCGACCGACGGTGATCAGCAGGCGCCCAAACCCTTCGTGGTGGAGGTTGATCGTCGGTGAAGCCATCAGCCCCGTACGCTGCTCGATGCGTAGGCCGACGGCGCGATAGAACTGCTCGACACGATGGACGACGTCGGGATCTGGGTCGCCGACGATCGGTAGGGCGCGGCGTTCCTCTTTGCTGACGATGAACTCGTCGAGGAGCGCCAAGTCCGACTTTTTGTCCCAGGCGCCGTAGCTGTCTTCTGCTCGGATGAGTCCGACCAAAACGTTGATGAAGGGGAGTTCTTTCGCCTCTGCGGCTCGAGCTTCGGTGTTGGGTGATGCTTCCATTCTATTCGTCCTCCTCGTCCAGGAAATCCATGGACCGTTGTTGGCGCGCGGCCATCGCTTTGCGGAGCCAAGGCGGCGGATTGCCGACCATCATTTTCTGAATCTTCTCGATCACGGAGCCGATGGGCTCCGGTTCCGCGAGCTTGATCGGGTGGATGCCGGCGCTCACGACCTTTGCCGCCGCTGGGCCACCGATAGCGAGACAGAACAGCAAGTTGCAGCCGGCGAGTGCCGCGACCTTGGGTCCGATCTTGTCGACCTCGGCGTTGTGCGTACCCGACTCGTCCGACAATATGTCGAAGCCGACCGCTTCGACGAAACGGTGAGACGATGGCGTGACGTCGAAGACGGCGAACTTGCGGGCGGACCCGAAATGCGCATCGACGGCGTTGATGTCGCGTGTTGCCAACGCGACGCGCAACGTCGGCGCCAAGGCGTCGGCCGAGGGGTTCGGGGCGACTAGCGTGAGTTTACGCAGCGACATGGCGCGTATCCTCGATCATGAGTGGAGGCAAGACGTCGTCGAAGTCCGCGAGCTTGGGCTCGTGGTGTTGACGTTGGAAGAGGTTGGCGAGTTCGAAGAGCAGCCCGCGTGTGCCCACGTAGCCACCGAGTGAACGATGTTGATGACCCAGCTGGTCGAAGATTGGAAAGCCAATCCGGAACAAAGGAATCTGCAGCGCGTCCGCAGCCATGCGCCCGTGGCTGTGGGTCACCAAGACCTCCGCCCGGTGTTCTCCAGCCAGGCGCTCGAGATCACTGAGGTCTCCCACGTGCACCTCTTGCACTGGCAGCGTGGGCCACAACGGCGAGTTCTTCGTCGAGCTCACCGCGGCCACTACGTTGGCGCCCAGTTGGGCGAACAAATGGACGAGAGCGCAAAGCAGGTCGGGGTCGGCCGCGAGCGCGACGCGCTTGCCGCTGAAGTGGAAGTGAGCGTCAAGCATCGCGTCGACCAGTCGGCTCCGCTCCCGGCGCACCACGTTGGGGACGGGCATTCCGCCCAAGTTCGACAGCAGCGCGACCAGTTGGTCGGCAGCTTCCAATCCAAGCAACGTTGGTAGCACGTGGTGCGGCGCGTTGGTCAGCTCACTAAACGCCTCTGCGGCCGGACGCATGTGTTCACCTATGGCAATTGCGCAGGTGGCGTCCCCGAGAGACTCGATCTCCACCAGTGGTGTACCACCGAGGCTAGTGCCGATGTAGTGATCGGGGACGTAGCCGTCCAGAGACCCACTCACGTCGGGGACGATGACGACCTCGAGGCCAAACTCGGAGACCAGTCGCCGTACTTCTTCCAGGGTTCCGGGGTTCTCGTGGACACCCGGCAAGAGCACGATTTTGCGTCGCGGTTGCGCCGTCGGGTTGGGTTTTACGAGGCTACGCAACGTCGCGACTACGGCCTTGCACCACCCGTCCTCTAGGGCCCCGTCGAAGTCCGGCGTGGACGCGAAGGCAATTCGAGTGTCGTCGAGCTCGCGGCGCTTGCCCACGATCCGCCGTAACTCGCCAGCGATGTCTTCGCCGCGAGTCTCCACCAAAGCGGTCGACGCGACACCGACGAACTTGGGCTTCATTCGTGTGACCACGTTGACGAGCGCCTCTTCGATGTTGTCGCCGCCGCCCAAGATCGTCGCGGGTTCGTCCATCGCCGTCGTTTGGAGCGGGATTGCTTCTTTGAAGTGGCGCACCGCGAGCACCAGGGCAAACGAAGTGCAGCCCTGTGAGCCGTGAAACAACGGCACCGCACCTTCGATGCCCAAAAAGGCCAGCGCGGCGCCCAACGGGGTCGAAGACTTCAGCGGGTTCTCTGCGCAGGCCTTGGTAAGTGGGACGAGTGTTGCCATGTGCTGGACCTTTCAGGCGGAACGCGCCAGCGACGAGTCGACCTCGCTCGACTCAGCCACGAATCCCGACTCCCAGGGGGCAGGTTTACGCACCGCATTCCACACGGGATTGTTGATCTCGAGATCGAGCTGCCGCACCAACTCCACCATGCCATCGTAGCCTGCGTAGGCGTAGTGACGCTCTTGATTGATGTCCAACCAGGGCACACGTGCCTTGAGTGCTACGAACTGCGTGCGGCCCCCCGAAAGCAAGATGTCGGCCTCACCTCGAACGAGCTGGTCGTACATCTGGCGCGGTGGGATCGAGTCGACCATGTGGGCGTCACCACCCATCAGGTCTTTGATGCGTTGCTTGTCCTCACTGGTCGACTTGCGGGTAGACGTACCCACGACGACCATGCCAATTTCTTGCAGCGCGGACACGACCGACCAGGACTTGACGCCGCCGGTGTACAGCAGGACACGTTTGCCCTCGAGCCGTCTCCGGTAGGGCTCGATACGTTCCCACGCACGGGCCTCTTCGGCGCGAATCAACGCTTCGGCATCTTCGTTCAGCTTTGCTGGCGCGCCGCGTTCGACCAACATCTGGGCAACCGTGCGTAACGCCGTGCTGGTGTCCTCTATCCCGTAGAAGGAGCACTCGAAGTAGGGAATGGCGTAGCGCTCCTCCATCTTGCGGGCCAAGTTGATCAGGGCCGTGGAGCACACCATCATGTTGACGCGGGCGCGGTGCGACGACGCGACTTCCTGGTATCTCGCATCGCCAGTGATGCATGCTTGCAACCGAATGCCGAGGCGTTCCAGGAGTGGCTTCACCTGCCACAGTTCGCCCGAGAGGTTGTACTCGCCGAGGATGTTCACGTCGTACGGCGTAGTCTGTTCGGGTTCGAGCGTCCCCATGACGTGATCGAGAAGGGCTTCGCCGGCAAGCTTGTTGCCCAAGTTTTTGGCACCGACGAATCCCGGCGCGTTTACCGGAATGACGGGCGTGCCGAACTTCGCCGTCGCGTGCTTGCACACGGCGTCGATGTCGTCGCCGATGAGCGCCGTGACGCACGTCGAATACACGAACACGGCAGGCGGATTGTGACGCGTTATGGCTTCTTTGATGGCTTTGTAGAGCCGCTTTTCGCCATTACCCATCACGATGTCGACCTCGCTCAGGTCGGTCGTGAATCCGCGGCGATAGGTGTTGCCACCCGACGTCGCTGCGTGACGATTGTCCCAACCGTTGCCTTCGCAGGCCAAGGGGCCATGTACCAGGTGAACGACGTCCGTGATCGGTTGGAGGGCGATCTTGGCCCCGTCGAAGGCGCAGCCGCCTGCGGCCGCGCCGGGGGTAAGAGGCTTGGAGCAGCCCTTCTTGCGCTCTTTCTGGCCTTTGGCCTGATTTTTCTCGCATCCTGGCTCGTTGAACACGTCGGCGATCTTGGACTTGAGTGCGTCGCTCATGGGCTGCTCCGTTCTGGTTCTCGTACTTAATGTGTTCTGGGCGTCTCTCCCTGGGGCTGGGTTATCAGCGTGTGATGTCGTACGAGTAGTCGGTCACGGCAGGGATGATCGTGTCGTCGTCGATCTTGTCGAAGATCTTGTCGAGCAAGGTCACTAGGACGCGCAGCCCGCCTTGGTAGCCCCAGGTCGGGAAGCGGTGATGGTGATGGCGATCGAAGATCGGGAAAGCCAGGCGAATGAGCGGCGTTCCGACGTCGCGTTCCAGGTACTTGCCGTAGCTGTTGCCGATCAACAGATCGACCTTCTCGGTGGCGAGCAGTGAGCGCATGTGCCAAAGGTCACGTCCGCCCCAGGCCTTGCATTGACGGCCGTATTCGGACGTCGCGAACAAGGCTTGCATCTGCTCTTCCCAGGCTTTGGTCCCGTTGGTGGCGACGCAGTGGCGTGGTTCACCGCCGGTCTCCATGATGAAGCGCGCCATGCCGTAGACGAAGTCGGGGTCGCCGTAGATCGCGTAGGTCTTGCCGTGCAGCCAGCTCTGGCTGTCGGCCATGGCGTCCACCAAACGTCCCCGTTCCAGCGTGAGGGCTTCCGGCACTGGTTTGCCGGTAGTCTGCGACACCTTGAGCAAGAACTCGTCGGTTCCTTGGATACCGATCGGATAGTGGAACGAGGCGGTCTCCTGTCCCAATTCGCCGCAGCGCTCGAGCGTTTTCGGCGTGCAGTACTCCTGCATCGAGAACGTGGCTTTGGCATCCAGCGCCGTCTTGGTCGCTTCGATGGTGGTCCCACCTGCGAACATGCGGAACTCACCGTCCGACGGGGTATCGAATTGATCGGCGACGTCGGAGACGAGCGTGTACTTGACACCCATCAAGTCGAGCATGCGCTTGAGTTCGCGGTTGTTGCCCACCGCAAATCCGTCGAAACCCGGGATGATGTTGATGGTGTCGTTCGGCGTGCGCTCGCGGTTAGCCCAGAAGTGATCGAGGATCCCCTTGAGCATGTTGTCGTAGCCCGTGACGTGGCTGCCCACGAACGCCGGCGTGTGGGCGAACGGTACGTCGAACTCCTGCGGGACCGAACCCTTGCTCTTGGCGTTGTTGATGAACGCGTGCAAGTCGTCGCCGATGACCTCCGCCATACACGTCGTGGAGACGGCGATCATGGATGGGTTGTAGAGCGAGTAGGCGTTCTGCAAACCATCGATCATGTTGTTCAAGCCGCCGAACACGGCCGCGTCTTCCGTCATCGAGGACGACACGACCGAGCTCGGCTCCTTGAAGTGGCGTGAGAGGTGCGAGCGATAATAAGCGACGCACCCTTGTGACCCGTGCACGAAACTCAAGGTCTTCTCGAACCCCGCAGCGACGAACACCGCGCCCAACGGCTGACAGGCTTTGGCCGGGTTCACTGATAGAGCTTCGCGTGCGAAGTTTTTCTCTCGGTATTCCCAAGACTTCGTCCACTCGGCGACTTCCTTGGTTTTCTCGGGGGCGGGCATCCCTTCCGTTTTGCCCTTCCGAGCGAGCATTTCTACGTACTCGGGTTGGCGAAACAGGGGAGCGTGATCCAGAACTCGTTCTGCTGACTGGGGCATGATGAACCTCTCTTCCGCTTACTCTGCGGCAATAGCTTCTGCTTGTTTCCACGGAGCTTTGAACAAGCCCCAGACCGGGTTGTTGATCGCGAGATCCATGTCTCGCGCGAAGATGGCGAAGCCGTCGTACCCGTGGTATGGCCCCGAGTAGTCCCAAGAGTGCATCTGACGGAAGGGGATACCGAGCTTCTGCACTGGGTACTTCTCTTTGATGCCGGACCCCACGAGGTCAGGGCGAACCGCCTCGATGAACTTGTCGAGTTCGTATGCGGTCACGTCGTCGTAGATGAGCGTACCTTCTTTGACGTAGTGCCCGGTACGTGCGTAGTCGTCGTTGTGACCGAACTCGTACCCGGTACCCGCGATCTGCATGCCGAGGTCCTCATAGGCCGTGACCACGTGACGGGGGCGGAGACCGCCCACGTACAGCATCACGCTCTTGCCTTCGAGGCGTGGACGGTAGCGACCTACTACCGCATCGACGAGCGGCTGGTACTTGGCGATGACGCGCTCGGCGCCTTCCTTGATCTTGTCGTCGAATTGAGCAGCGATCTTGCGCAAGCCGGCTGCGATTTGGCTGGGGCCGAAGAAGTTGTACTCGAGCCACGGAATCCCGTACTTCTCCTCCATGTGCCGGCAGATGTAGTTCATGGACCGGTAGCAGTGGATGAGGTTGAGCTTGCCGCGTGGCGCGCGCTCGATCTCGGCCAGCGTCGCGTCGCCTGACCAATTGCCAACGACGCGCAGACCCATCTCCTCGAGCAGGATGCGCGAGGCCCAGGCGTCACCACCGATGTTGTAGTCACCGATGACGTTGACGTCGTAGGGCGTCGTCTCGAACTCGACCGGGCGCTTGTCGAATACCCAGTCCCGGATGCTGTCGTTGGCAATGTGGTGACCCAACGACTGCGACACCCCGCGGAAGCCCTCGCAACGCACCGGAACGATGGTCTTGCCGGTCTCGCGGTTCTTCTTCTTGGAGACGGCTTCGATGTCGTCACCGATCAGACCAATCGGGCACTCCGACTGGATGGTGATGCCCTTGGCGAGCGGGAACAGCTCGTTGATCTCGTCGATCACCTTCTCGAGCTTCTTGTCGCCGCCGAACACGATGTCCTTTTCTTGGAAGTCGGAGGTGAACTGCATGGTCACGAACGTGTCGACGCCGGTGGTGCCGATGTAGTAATTGCGACGTTGCGACCAAGAGTACTGGCCACACCCGACCGGGCCGTGGCTGATGTGGACCATGTCCTTGACTGGGCCCCAAACCACGCCTTTGCTACCGGCGTATGCGCACCCGCGGACCGTCATGACGCCGGGCAGAGACTTGATGTTCGACTTGACGTCGCACTCGGTTAGTCCTGCTTCCGCGCCTTCCGAAACATCGGGTTCTGCCGTTCCCAGGTGCTTCTGGCGCTTCTTGCGCGTTTTGTCCGGGTATGCCTTGAGCACCTCTTCGATCAATGCCTTGTGGGCTGCGGTGTTGTTCACGTATGTCATGAAAGAATCCTCGCGTATGCGCTGTTTGCCTCTTTGAATTTGGGTGACGGGCGCACGCGCGGTGCGCCCGTCGATGGGGTTCGTTAACCAGCAGCAGCTGCGGCTGCGGCGGCCTTTGCTTCTTTCGCGGCGAGCTCGGCGAGCTGCTGCTCCTCGGACTTCATGATGCCGAAGTCGAGCAACATCTGCTCGAGCTCGTCCATGGTGATTGGCGTTGGGATTACACCCTTGCCGGCGTTGTTGTGGATCTTGGTTGCCAACGAGCGATACTCATCGGCTTGCTTGGAATCCGGAGCGTACTCGATGACCGTTTGACGACGCAGCTCGGCGTGCTGCACGATGTTGTCGCGGGGCACGAAGTGGATGAGCTGCGTGCCGAGGCGCTTTGCCAGAGCATCGGCCAACTCGACCTCGAGGTCGGTCTGGCGCTCGTTGCAGATCAGACCACCGAGGCGGACGCCACCCGAGTGAGCGTACTTGAGAATGCCCTTGGAGATGTTGTTGGCTGCGTACAGCGCCATCATCTCGCCGGACATGACGATGTAAATCTCTTGAGCCTTGTTCTCGCGGATCGGCATCGCGAATCCGCCGCAGACCACGTCGCCGAGCACGTCGTAGGAGACGTAGTCGACGTCGTCGTAGGCGCCGTTTTCTTCGAGGAAGTTGATCGAGGTGATCACACCGCGACCTGCGCAACCGACGCCGGGCTCGGGACCGCCCGACTCCACGCAGCGGATGCCCTTGTAGCCGACCTTCATGACATCTTCGATGTCGAGGTCTTCCACCGAACCAGCGGCGGCGGCCAAGCTCAGCACGGTGTCCTGAGCCTTTGCATGAAGGATCAGACGAGTCGAGTCCGCCTTCGGGTCGCAGCCAACGATGAGCACGCGTTGCCCGAGATCTACGAGCGCTGCGAGCGTGTTTTGAGAGGTGGTGGATTTGCCGATGCCACCCTTGCCGTAAAATGCAATCTGACGAAGTTTACCCATGACTTGATCCATTCTCGGGTGAGTCACCCGCTCTACTTACTGCTTTGGTTCCGACTATTTAGACGCAGACGTCCGGTGCTACCGGAGCGACGGCGCACATCCGTACGCCCTTCGCGTGCGAAGAGCGCCCGCACCTGACGTGGTGCGGTTATCTTATGGCAGTGACACGGGGCATCGACCTAACGGGTTGATGTGCGGGTCACTGGTACATTCTGCAGGAGCCGTGCCAGCCGCCATTTTCAGGTTTTTTGGCTATTTCCTCGGCTCGGTCGCGTCTTGTTTGCTCAGGCCTGTAAGGAGTCCGACAATTCGAACAACCCCCGGCGCTCAGAGCGCCACCAGGTGCTCGACGACCTGAGCGAGGGGTGCGATGGCCACGCGCATCTCGAGCTCCGCAACGAAGCTCTGCTCCATGCGGGTCAGGTTGGGACTCTCGAATACGGCGAAGTTGGGCCCCGCGGACCGCTTGACGATCTGGCGAGCGTAGGTGCGGAGCAACTGGTCGTCGAAACGGCAGCCCAAGAACACGAAGCCCAGGTTGCGGCGTCGGGTTTGCACCTCCGGAGGGATTGGGCTCTGGATGTCGATTTCCGTGAGCACCTCGACGTAGTCGGCATCCGTGATGAGGAAGTTCCCCACGGGCGTGACGCCGCCGTGGGGCTTGTACACCAGCGTGGCGCGCGACGAGGCGTCTGCCATGGGTATCGCGTCGCCCTTTTCGTCGTAGGCGATGAACCAGCGGGACTCCCCGATGCCGGCGCGTGTGATGCCTTGAACCTCAGCCCAATTGGCCTCCGCCGTTAGCGCCGTGCGCAAGGCGCCGTCGTACCAGGTATCGACAATCAAGGGTAACTTGGCGCGCGCGAGCGCGGTCAAAAACGGCGTTGGCGGCACTGCTTCTGCGAATGCCGAGCGCATCATGCTCGTCACGGTCGAGCGATGCTGACGACTCTCGACGTATTGCGCCGAAGCCCACGGGTTTCCGCGCGCGCGTTTGGGGAGCGCAACCTTGGCGGCGAAGTATTGTGCGAGCGCAGCGTAGCTCGTCGGCACCGCCGCATGTTTGACCAGCGCGCTCACGCCGGGCCCGAGGTATGGCGCGAGCTTGCGCGACCGTAGCCCCTGCGTCACCTCGGTCATCCAGGTGTCGAACGGCACGGTGGGCATCGCCGCTTTTTCCGCGGCGCTCACGCTTCCTCCTCACCGCGGCGCTTCGCGGTGACCGTGATCGGTAGAGTGGTGCTGCTGGGCATTGCGGGCAGGTCGAGCACCCAACCGTTCTTCAGCCTAATCCAGCCACCCCACAGGTCCTCGTTCTGTTGGGCCACTATCGGCTCCTCGAGATCTTTCTTTGGAACATAAAGAGAGAGCGCGCCTGCGGCTCTCCTGATCATCACCTTCATGATGCCTTGCCTTTCGCGTAACTATCGTCGACCAAGTCCAGTTCCCGCCCGCGCATGCCCACGACGGTGCCCAGCTCCACGAACTCCACCGCGTAGATGTAGTAGACCTGCAAGTAAGTACCGATGTCGCGGACGTAGCCGACGTCGCCTTTGCGGACGAGCACGTCACCGACCTCCTTGCCGGCGAACGTGCCATCGTTCTTCACGTACTTCTTGGAGCGAACCTTCGTGCCCGGCATGAAGCGCGGCGCAGAGTAGACTTCGATTTCTTCTTCTTTGCCGAGCCCCATGGGATCCTCGCAGTGACATCATCGCCGCGACCGCCGCGGCTCGAAAGTTCGTCGCATGTTGTCGTGGAATGAACGGCACTACGCCGACGCGCTCACCGCCGGCACGCAAGTCTTGGGTACGGGACAAACGGCGGCGCATTGCGGCGTATCGAAATGGCCGTCGCACTCGGTGCACTTCTTGGGATCGATCACGTAGATGTCTCCTTTCATGGAGATCGCGGTGTTCGGACACTCGTATTCGCAGGCGCCGCACGCCGTGCATTGAGACGCAACAATCTTGTAGGCCATGTGTGTTTTCTCCTCGGTTATCGGTTTGGGTTTCGTCAGGGGCCGAAGGGGGACCTTCGGCCCAAGCTCGACGCGTTCTTCGAACGCTCGCGGGTTGTACTCAGGCGATCGATGCCATCAGCTCGGCGCTCGGAGCACTGGTCTTGATCGCGCCGCGCTCCTTGGCGTGCCATGCGGCGATGCCGGCCTCGATCCACTCGTGAGCGAACTCGTCGGTCGCGCGGATCCCAGCCGCCTTGAGGCTGTCTTTGGGGCAGTCGCCGATCTTGGAGCAGAGGACGACGTCCACTCCCTCCAGCGCAGCAATCACGCCGTCGAGCGTTGCGTCTTCACCCCAGCCACCTTGGCAGTACTGGTCGACCTTGCGGTGACCGATGAACTCGACGCCTTTGGCGGTGAGTTCGTACACCTGGAACTCCTTCGCGTGCCCGAAGTGCTGGTTGATGCGACCGCCGCCCTTGGTCGCAACCGCGACGAGCAGTGGGCGGTCGACTACCGTCTCGGCGATCTTCTGCTGCACTGCTTGCTTCGTCGCCACGTGTTCGCCGCGCTCTTGGGCGACGATCTTCTGATACGCGTCGCGCTTCTCGGGGTTGTAGGTGACATCGTCGGGGACGAGCTCCATCGTGAACTCTTGGCCGCGGTCCTCTCCGAGCAGTCCCACTGCGTCTGCGCGACATTGCCTGCAATGGCGCATCAGCTTCGTCCCTTCCGAGAGCTTGTCTTGCAGCGACTTCAGCTCCATGGCACGCGGTCCACGTTGACCGTTCAGGCCGTAATACGTGCCGTGCGCCGGGTCGGAGATCAGCGGCATGATGTTGTGCAGGAACGCACCTTTCTGCTTGACCACCTTGTTCACTTCAACCAGGTGCTCGTCATTCACACCGGGGATCATGACGGAGTTCACCTTGACCAAGATCTTCCGCTCGGCGAGCATCTCGAGGCCCTGCATCTGGCGCTCGTGGAGGATCTGGGCGGCATCTCGCCCGGTCCAGCGCTTGTTCTTGTAGAAGACCCAGGGGTAGATCTTCTCACCGACCGCCGGGTCGACCATGTTGATGGTCATCGTCACGTGGTCGATGTTCATGTCTTTGATCTCTTCGACGTGGTCGGGCAGCGCCAGGCCGTTGGTCGAGAGGCACAACTTGATGTCGGGAATCTCCTTGGCGACGAGATCGAAGGTCGCCTTGGTGTGACGCCAGTCGTAACAAGAGTCTCCAGGACCGGCGATACCGAGCACCGACAGTTGCGGCACTTCGGACGCGACGGCGAGCACCTTCTTCACCGCTTGTTGCGGCGTCAGCTTCTCCGAAACGACGCCTGGCCGACTCTCGTTGGCGCAGTCGTATTTTCGGTTACAGTAGTTGCACTGGATATTGCATGCCGGTGCCACGGCAACGTGCATGCGCGCGAAGTAGTGGTGAGCTTCTTCCGAGTAACAGGGATGGTTCTTGACCTTATCCCAGATCTCTTGGGGCAAATCATTCTTGCCCTCCGAGCTTCCGCAGCTGCCCGAGGAGCAACCGGAGGAACTCTCCAAAGTCTGTTTCATTTGATCTGCCGTCACTGCGGCCTTCAACGTGTCGAGAGAGATGAGTTTGCCCATGGCCGCCACTGGTGCAACGCGTATGCCACGGAGCAAAACGCGCAGAATTAGCGGATCGTGCGCGTCCGCCCTGTCGCAACCACGACGTGCTGTCTGGTCTGCGACAGTGGGACAACGTCGAGCGCGCGCTCGTCAGCGGCCGCGACCGTCGGAGATACATGGCATGATTCTCGCGAGCGCCCTTGGTTCGAGACTCATCCACCGTTATGATTCCGCTCATCACTTTGGCCTCCGATGATTCCAAGTCCGCCGCCCCCGACGATCACTCGCCGCCCGCCGTCGATTGGGAAGGAAAGGCACTGAGCTGCAGCGATTGTCCCGCGGCGAGCAGGGGGGTACAGTGTCGCCTGGGTCATGCGTGCGCCCAGGACCGCTACGCGCCGCGTATCGAACGCTTCTTCCGAACCAATCCCGGGGAGGCTGACGCTTGGCTCTCGCATCCCTACTTCGAGGTGCGCGCCGTTGCGGCGCGTCACGCAACTGTGTTTCGTCTGACGGCGCTGACGCGAGACCCTGACGAAACGGTGCGGACCTCGGTCGCAGCGCGTGTCCCGCAGAGCGTATTGCGACAACTGATTGGAGATCCGGAGCGCGAGGTGCGGATCCGCGTCGCCCAACGGCTGGCGCCTCCGACGCTAGTGGCTTTGGCAGGAGACAAGGACTACTACGTCAGGGTGCTCGTGGCGCGGCGTTTGCCGCTTCCGCTCTTGGGGCGACTCGCCTACGACGCCGATAGGCAGGTGCGCCTCGAGGTCGCGACGCGTTTGGCGCCCAGCGCGCTCGCGTTCATGAAGGACGACCCCGAGCCGATGATCCGACGGCTCGTCGCGCAGCGAGCGATCATGCCGTTGCTCTCGGAGCTGGCGAGGGACGAGGATTGGTGCGTCCGTTACGAGGTCGCGACGCGCGCGCCCGAGTCCGTGGCGCTGCATTTGAGCCAAGATCCGGTGTCCGACGTCCGCGCCGCGGCGTTCGAGCGATTGCGCAATTTGCGCTCCGGAACTGACCGACAGCCGTAGCCCACCGGGTACCCTTCGCGACGGTTGCTGTTTCCTTTGTCGGAAAGGCGACGTGACCCTCTGCGTGATGCTGCCGTTTGCCGTTTGGCACGGGCAGTGCAGTGGCTTTGGTCATGGCTCACCCGGTTGTACCCCCCATTGTCGTGAACGATTGCACACTGCGAGACGGCGAACAGGCACCCGGCGTCTCGTTCACCTTGTCCGAAAAGGTTCGGATTGCGCGCTTGCTCGAGAGCGCAGGTGTCGACGAAATCGAAGCCGGCGTCCCAGCGATGGGCCGCGAAGAACAAGAGTCGATCCGGGCGGTCAAAGGCGCGCTCGAACGCGCGGAGACCATCGCCTGGTGCCGCATGCGCGAAGACGACGTCGAGGCCGCGGTGGTGGCGGGAGTGTCGCGCGTGAACCTCTCCATTCCGTTGTCGGACGTCCAAATCCGTACCAAGCTGCGCTGTAGACCGGAACAGGTGTTGAGTCGCATCGAGCGCGTGGTTCGATACGCCATTGATAAAGGTCTTCAGGTTAACGTTGGTGGTGAGGACGCAAGCCGAGCCGAAATCGGCATGGTTCTGCGAGCGCTGGTGGCCGCCGAAGAGGCGGGCGCGAAGCGATTTCGTTTTGCCGACACTCTCGGAGTGATGGACCCGTTCGCCGCTTACGCGCTATTCCGGCGCTTGAGTGCCGAATCCGACCTCGAGCTCGAGTTTCACGGCCACGACGATCTCGGGTTGGCGACTGCCAACACCTTGGCGGCGGTACGAGGCGGCGCCACGCACGTCAGCGTCTGCGTGTTGGGCTTGGGTGAGCGAGCGGGTAACGCAGCGCTGGAACAAACAGTCGCTGCCATCAACCAGCTCACTGGGTTCACCACGCATGTTCGGCTGGACAGGCTGACAGACCTCGCTAGGGAGGTGTCGCTCGCTGCTCGGCGGCCGATCCCCGTCGACCAGGCCATCGTCGGCGACGTGGCGTTTACCCACGAGTCGGGGTTGCACGTGGCCGGGTTGATCAAAGACACCAACACCTACGAGGCACTTCACCCCGAAAGATTCGGCCGGACCCGGCGGATCGTCTTGGGTAAACACTCGGGCCGCGCAGCCGTGCACTCCGCGCTCCACGAGTTGGGGGTACCGGCGGACGATTCGCTGGTGGAGAACGTTCTTGCCATGGTGCGAGAACGTGCGGCCGCGACCAAGCGTATCGTCAAGAGCGCCGAACTGCTCGAGCTATACGTCGAAGCATCGCGCCACGCTCCCGCCGCTTGAGTTACTTGCCCAGCCGACGCTACACCGCCTCGCCCCAACGGCCACGCCGCTGGGGCACGCGCGGCAGTTTTGATCGAAGATGCGGCAAGCTCGCCATGCACTGCATACAGTAGCTCGCGAATGCGAATGCTTTGACTTGTCAATTCAGGTTAACCACTCTACGGGATACGCCATCATCCCGGTCGTCGGAGGCGCTAGGTCAGTTTGCCGCGCGCTCATCTCCGGCGATTTCTAGAGATAGGAGAGGAAACCATGAAATCGATCAGTTCACTCGTAGCGGTGTTTGCTTTGGGCGCGATGTGCGCATGTTCGAATACGCCCGAGCCCGTGAGCCCGGAGTCTCAAGCCGCCGCCGAGGAGGCTCGACAGGAACGCGAACAGGCCGAGCAGGCTCAACAGCAGGCCGACCAGGCTCAAGACAGCGCCGACCATGCGGATGAGCAGGCCGACAAGGCGGAAGACGTCGCCCAGGAGAAAGCCGACGTCGCGAAGGAACAGGACGACGTGGAGAAGGCCGAAGACAAAGAGCCGATGCCTTGATAGTCGCCAAGACCAAAGTTCGCAGCGTGAGAACGCCCGAATAGTCAGAGGTCGGGGCAGTGCGTCCAAAAGAGGTGACGCCTCGCCTCGACCACCCTGGGCATGGCTTGGGGGCGCCCAAATCCATGCGTTAGCGGAACCGCCGCTTACCGATGGCAGACTATTCAACGATGTTGCGTCGCTTCGGCGAGGTCGGTCGCAGAGTCACCCTCCTAACCCAACCGATCAGTAAGACTCCTGTCGCCAATCTCGCCGAAGTCGACCGCAGTAGCCGTTGCGCCGGCCGGCAAAGACGTTCCGTCAAAACTCAACGTGTGCCCACCCACCAGCCGAGATCGACCGCTTGGCGGACCCAACCGCTGAGTTCGGCCGTGATGACCTCGAGTTGCTTCGAAGTTGCCGTCGCTTGCAGGCGTTGCAGTGCAGCACCAAACGACATGCGTCGGCAGTGAGACAAAAATGCCGCTTGTTCCCCGCGAACTTGCAGCAAGCTAACGCCCGAGGGCGTGCGAAAGAACACCCAGCAGCGGGGCTGTGGCAGCTCGAGGGGTTCCTTCGCTTGCTGCGTTGCGCCTTCGGCTCGGAACAGAGCAGAATGTGGCGCTAGGTCCCAGTGTTCGCGGACGACCGCAAAGCCGGGTGCATACTGGAGTCTGCGCTCCGGCAACCGCGGGATCTCGCCAGCCGACGGCGTCCAGGTCGGTGCAAGCACCGCGCAGAACACGCGGCGCTCCGCAGTATCGAGTTTCAAGGCTTCCACGAGAAGTCTCCGATCGCGTTGGCTCTCTCGGAGCACGTGCTGCAACGGGGTCAGGGCCTGGCCGACTTGGGGTTGAGCCCGTTCGGCGAGCTCGCTCTTCAGAAATGAACCCAAGCCGCTTCCTGCCTCATCGATGTCGAAGCTACTGGGCGCGTGTTCGTCGAGAAACAGCGCGACCAGCCGATTGAAATGAAAGTAGCCGACCGACCACGAGAACCGCGGGTAATGGCCCTGCAATACAGTGAATAGCCGCATCCAATACTGGCGATGATACAACGCCAATCGGTCCAAGCGCGCGGCGCTGGTCGAGCTCGACTCCTCCAAGGAGTCCAGAAACGCCGTCGGGTAGCCGGTGCTGTCTTCCGCGAAGGTGCCGCTGTCGCTCGACAGTGGCGAGCGCAACACCGCGCTGAACCCGCGCTGTAACTCGTCGAGCCAAGCCGGTGGTCTCACGGCCACGGTCGCGGCTCCAGTGAACAACGGCGGCGTTGTGCCTTGTTTACCTCTGCCAATGCGACCTCGAGGGGAGGGATCTGCGCGTCCCATTCGAGTAGCGTCGGGAACGGCCCACCCAGCGCCCAAGCGTAGGCGTACAGCTGCCACACCTCGTCGCAGAGCGGGCGATCGTGGGTATCGTGGCGGATTCCATCGGGACGAACTTCGTGACCGGCGATGTGCACCTGAAGCACTTTATCCCACCTCACGCTCGCCAGATATTCGCGTGGGTCGAAGCCGTGGTTGATGCTGTTGACGAACACGTTGTTGATGTCGAGCATGTACCACGTCGAACTTTGATCGACCACGCGGCGATAGAACTCCCACTCGGTCAAGTCGTCGCGTTCGAACTTCACGTAGCTCGAGATGTTTTCGATGCCGAACGGAACACCCAGATACTCTTGAACCTGCTGGGCACGCTCGGCGGCGTAGGCGACGAGGTCGCTGGTATGGGGAGCAGGCAGGAGATCGTGGTGGGTGACACCCCGGTGTGCCGTCCAACACAAGTGGTCGCTGCAGAAGACCAACCCGAACTCCTGGATCAAGTCGCGCAACCGACTCAGGTAGTCGAAGTCGAGCGGATCGGTGCCCAGGAGATTCAGTGAGACGCCGTGACCCACCAACGGAAAACGCCCCGCGAGCGCACGAACCTGCTCGCGAGGCAAAGAAGCAGCGCCCAGGTAGTTCTCGACCAGAAGTTCGAGAAACCCGAGCGCGTGGTCTCCGGACTTTAGACCACTCGTGAAGTTGGGGCGGAGCCCCAACCCCAACGCTTTACGGTCCAACTGCGTCAATTCTAGCTCGCGTCCCCGGACGTTTCCATGGAAGCGATACCACCGTCGACGGGTGGCGAGTCGGGTTCGACGGGTGCCGGTAACCCTGGCAAGTCGAACTGATGTCCGCTCACGGCCATCGTCCGAAGTGAAGTCATCAGTGTGTCGATCTCGGCGCGCGAGAGCACCTGGTAAGCGCCCGGCATGTTCGAAACCGCAAACCCGTCGGGCGAGACATACTGAACACCGAACGCGATCAGCGAACGCAAGTACTCGTCGGAGCGTTTGGCCCAGAATTGCTCCAGGTATCGATCCAGGTCTTCGCTCGGTTGAACCGGGATGGAAAAACTGCCGTCACTCGAGGAGTGGCAATATCCACAGTGGCCGACGTCGTAAGCGGCAGTCGCATCGCGACCCTGGTCTGCAGCGGTTTGCACGCAGCTCCAGCCAGCGCAGTAGTTCGAGCCGCGACAGGAGTGCTCGTAGAGTTCACCCCAAGCCTGGAGGACCATGCCCTTGCACGAGTTCGTCCCCGCGCACGAGGCATGGTACTGGAAGATGCCCGGCGCGCCGTCGCCCAGGAGTTGAGCCGATTCGGCGCAACCCGCCGCGAACTCTTCCAGCGATATGTCACCGTCGTCATCGGCATCGAACGCTGCAAGTGCATCGACCGCGTCGTCGCCCTCGTCCGAGCTACTCCACACGAGGGTCATCGCCGAACCGTCGAGGCCGTCACAGTTGGAGTCGACACCGTCCGCGCCAATCTCCAACGCACCGGGGTGCATCGTGTTGTTGAAATCGTCACAATCACCGTCTTCGACGCTGAAGCCGTCGTTGTCGGTGTCGAGATCCGCGGTACCTGCGTCGCCGAGGCCGCCGCCGTCGATCGAGACGAGCGTCGAGGCACGAGCGGTAGTGTCACTTGTCTCACCCGCGTCGAGTGACGTGCCCGTCGACATTACACCGGCGTCGGATTCGAACGAAGGGGTACCGGCGTCGGCCATCGCCTGTGTCACAAAGCTGCCCCCGTCAGTTGCGATTTCGCTTTCGGTTGCTGTCGAGGAGGCCTGTTCTGACGCGCCGCTGTCCGCGCCGCCGTCTCCAACGGGAGTGACGGCGGTTCCGTCGTCGTCGCCACAGCCAGTGACACTCACGAAGCCCGATAGGGCAATCGCGAGAAGTTTCGAGTCAGAGCCGCGGGGGCGGAGCGCACGAGTAATTCCAAGAGAGTCCGATTTCATCGTTCGTCGCTTTTGCAATGGAGCCAATGTTGGAACGCCGCAGGAAACGACCAAGTCTTTCCTCGCGCTCGGGTTGCGCTCATACCTCAACCCTTTCGTGCCTCCGCGCGGTATATTTTCGCACCCGGCGCGAGTCGTCTCGGCCTGTGCGGCAGCTCGTGGTGAGACGAGAGCGGTGATGGTCGAGTCAATGGCGCATCAAATGCACAAGTCGAGACGCACCGTGTCTTCGAGTTCGCCCGTTGCGACGTCAATCGTGATTTCCCAGTAACCGGGCATCGTGAACTCGATGCCGGATACTTCGTAGGTACCGTTTTCGAGCTGCTCGCTCACCGGTTCGCTGGGACTGCCATGATGGTGTTGAGGCATGTATTCGGAGACGGTTAGCTCGGCGCCATGTATCGTGTTGCCTTCCAGGTCTTCGATCCGGAGTACGAACACGTTCAACCCCGGAACCGGTGGAGCCGGCGCAGCGTCGACCAAAGTGACGCGGACACCGTTGGTTCCGATAACGTGCAACCCCGACGCGTACCTCGGGGCCAAACCTTCGCAATCGAGTTCGGCACCCGCCTCTGGAAACGCACCAGCTTCATTCCCCTTCGGTCCGGCATCATTGGCGCGAGCGTCGGCATCGAGCAATCCCGCGTCGACCAATGAAGTGTCATGACCCCGCGCGGTGTCGACCGCAGACCCAAGTCCGGAATCGAGACCCGAATCGAGTGGGTCGGCCGAGGTCGGGCCCCGTGTCGTTCCCGCGGCGTCGCCGATACCGACAGCAGCATCGCGCCGAGTCGAGGTCTGGTCCCATCCGTCCGTCGTCCAGCTGGTCGCGCCCGCTTCGGATGACGCCGCGGCAGGCGTTGTGTTTGCATCAGATGAACATGCGGTGGTAGCCCAGATGATGCCGCCGACGGCGAGCGCGGTGAGGTACACGCGCCCACGACGTGCGGCGGGGCGCGGTGGCGACACGACTTTGCGCGGAGGGATTCGACCTGGATAGCGAGTGACGGCGGGGCGAGAGGACACGGCGCGGTCGAACATTGCACGTCGCCCCAACGCCTTCAACGTACGTCGGCTCGGTTCGCCCTCGGCGGCGCGCGAACCGCGATCCGCTCACTCTCAGTGAGGTGGGCGCGAAAATATACCGCACCCGGGTTTCGCTGAGCCGACTACAAACGAGCTTGGGTCGCACTGCGTGCATCACCCGGCTCGGAAGGAATACTCATGAAGCGTTGGACGAAGCTCGCGCCCGTAGTTCTCGGTACTCTTTGGCTCTCCGCCTGCGGCGATGACGAGTCCGCAGCGGGGCCGTTGGTTTCGCCGCCCGACGGCGGTGACGCAGCCGTCGTCTCTTCCGAACCCTCGATGGACGAGGACTCGGGAACTCCCGCGCCGTCGTGGTGTTCCAACATCGCGCTAGAGTGCGCCGACTACGACGACGTGGATGGGCTGGGCAACCTGTGTTTACGCACGGCTGCCGACGAGGACGCGGCGCAGTGCGAAGCGCTCAGCGAAACCTGCGACGCGGTCTGTAAACCCAACGGCGAACCGCCAGCCGTCAGTGAGGCTGCGCGCAACGTCACGGCCGAAGAGTGCGACCGGCAAGTCGGCGAGCCCTGCCATCCCGAAGATTTCGGCACGGGCCTCGGCGCTCTGTGCCACCGCGTTGGTCACAGCGGCAACGTCGCGTGGTGCGCCGCGGTCTACGATCAGTGCGTGGAGTTGTGCGGCGGAGCCGAGCCCGTTCCGGGGACGGATGCAGGCCCGACCGACGCTGCGACGGACGCCGGGGGCGTCGCGTTGACGTTGCAGTTCCGCGCCGTCGTCGGAGACCAGCCGTTTGCCTGTGGGGCAGAGTACACGAACGTGGGCACGAGTCACTCGACGGTTACTCCTCAAGACTTTCGCTTCTACGTGAGCGACGTCGCGCTCATCGACGCGCAAGGGCGTGAAGTGCCGTTCACGATTGACGAGGCTGCGCCGTATCAAGGCGGAGGCGTCGCGTTGCTCGACTTCGAAGATGCTAGCGGTGCGTGCCAGAACGGCAACGAACCCACGAACACGGTGATCTCCGGCACCGCGCCGGCTGGAGTTTACACCGCCATTCGCTTCAGCACTGCCGTGCCTCTCGAGCTCAATCATCAGGACCCCACCACGTTGCCCGCGCCGCTCCAGGCGGGAGACATGACCTGGGGGTGGCTCTACGGTTACAAGTTCATCAAAGCCGAACTGCTCGAGGTCGCGTCGACGGTCGACGCTGCCACCCACGAGATGCCCACGGCACTCGACGCCGGTGGTTCCGGTATGACCGCCATGGACGCTGGCGGCATGCACCACGGCGCCATGGGTGACGGCAGCGCTCCAATGCTAGGAGCGGGCGTGCTCCACGTCGGCAGTACTGCGTGTTCGAACGCGCCATCGGCCGACGCGGGGGACGACTTCGCGGCTGGCCCCATCACGTCATGTCAGTTGCCGAATCGCAATGCGATCACGTTGGTCGACTTCGATCCTTCGACGAGCGTCATCGTCGCGGACGTCGCCGCCATGTTTGCTGCCGCGGACCTGAGCCAGATGGCGATGTGTCACTCGGGGCAACCCGAGTGCGCGTCGATGTTCGATACCGTCGGCATCGATTGGGAATCGGGCCAGGCGAGCGATACGCAGAGCGCGTTCCGCGTCGAGGAGTGAAACGTGCGCAATTGGCATGCGGCTCGGCATTGAGCGTCATGAAACGGGCCTTGGTGCGAAGCGCAATGTTCGAATCCCATCGCGATCCGAGAACCGCGCTCCCAGCAGGCGAGCGGGCGGTTGTGGTTCCTCAGCTCGGGCCGTCTTTCGCTCGAGCGTACTCCTACCATAGGGGTAGCGGCTCTCGGGTTCTAAGACCGGCTCTGAGCACCCTCCGCATGTTCGGCCTCGTCGGGTTCGCGGCGTGCAGCTCGAACACGCCGTTCGAACCGACAAGAGTGGCCGAGTCGAGCGCAAGTGACGCCGGCCATGCCGAACCAGCCGACGCGAGTGTGACTCGGGACGCTGCTACGGCTCCGGCGCCGTCCTCGGAAGAGGCAGGCAGCGCCCCACCTCCGACCGTCGGAGACGGTGATGCGGGTGACGCAGGCACCAATGGGCGGATGTTTACGTGGGACTTGCCGCCGGGGTTTCCGGTACCCGCGGTTCCGGAAGACAACCCCATGTCGGAGGCCAAAGTGCGGCTCGGTCGTCATCTGTTCTACGACAAGCGGCTGTCGTCGACCCAGACGGCATCGTGCGCCACGTGTCACGAGCAACGGCGCGCGTTTACCGATGGCCGCACAGTATCTACAGGCGTGACCGGAGAACACACGCCGCGCAACTCCATGAGTCTGGCCAACGTGGCCTACGCCTCCACGTTGACGTGGGCCAACCCACTACAGACGAGCCTCGAGCGCCAGGCGCTGGTACCCATGTTTGGAACCAACCCCATCGAACTGGGGCTCGGCGAGGCCGCCGAGCTCGAGGCACGGCTGCGCGCCGTCCCGCTCTACGTCGAGTTGTTCGCGGCAGCGTTCCCCGGTGAGGCGGACCCGATCACCACCAACCACGTTACCGCCGCGCTGGCGAGCTTCGAACGCACCCTGATCTCGGGCCGTTCTGCCTTCGATCGGTATCTCTATGACCACGAAGCGTCCGCCCTCTCAGAAGAAGCCGCGCGAGGTTACCAGCTCTTCAACTCCGAACGTCTCGAGTGTTTTCACTGCCACGTCGGTTTCAACCTCACCGACCACGTGACTTACGAGGGCAAGCCCTTCATCGACCGACCCTACCACAACACCGGTCTGTACAACATCGACGGTGACGGCGCTTACCCCGAACCCAACACCGGGGTACTCGCAGTTACCGGGGAAGCTCGCGACATGGGGCGTTTCAAGGCTCCGAGCTTGCGTAACGTGGCTGTCACCGGCCCCTACATGCACGACGGCAGCATCGAGACGTTGAGCGAAGTGCTCGAGCACTACGCTTCGGGTGGGCGGACGATAACGTCCGGTCCCAACGCGGGCGACGGCAGCAAGAGCCCGCTGAAGAGCACCTTGCTCGTGGGCTTCACGTTGACCGAAGACGAGCGGCGAGACGTGCTCGCTTTCCTCGAGAGCCTCACCGACGAGGTTTTCCTAACGGACGAGCGTTTTGGCGATCCGTGGCCCGCTGCCGAAGTCGACTCGGGCACGCCCTAACGAGCCGGCGGCGCTCCTCGAGTTCAGCCGCTGTTTGGACCCAGCGCGGTCCGTACGCGCCGCTCGGAGACGGCGTTCGCGCCCCCATCAAAGTGTCATTAAAGGTGCGCGGTCGCGGAGCCGGCGGTCTCGTGATTCACTTTCGTTTCGGGGCGGTCCCAGTGACGGCAACACCGGCCCGTTGGGCGCACCGTCACCAACAAAAACAGACGAGCCGTGATCGTTTCCCATGCTTCGCGCATCCGACGGCGTGCATACCCCACGTCACCCGCTCGTCGCGGTCCCGGCCGCCAGCGCAGCCGAGCGTGTGCACGCCGTGCCAACGGTCGAGCGGTTCAACGGGTTGAATAGCTTTGCCCACACTGTCTTACAAGGCGCGGTCGGCCGCGCCCCGAAACTTCCGCGTACGCAAAAATATCGTCGACTGGGCCGCTTCGGCCCGTGTCCGTAGGTGAACATAGGGCGAGGGGTCGGAAAACGCCCCCAACTGACCGGTTCGTTCAGTTCGGACGACTAGTGGCGCGCGGCTGCGTGGTGCTGCCGTTCATATATTGCCGGCAAGCTGTTTCACCGCCCTGATCGGGCTCGGTTCAAAATGGTTGGGCCGAGAAATCGGTTCCATGGCTGAGCTTGGCTGCCTCGTGGCACCCATGTTAGGGTTCTCGTCATTGACGCTCGGCAAGGGCGTTGGAGGCGCGAGATGTCCAAGGAAAGCCAGCAAGAGGCGCGAAGCCAGGCGACGGAGCAAACAGTCGTGGAATCGTCACCGCCACAGCCGTGGGTGCCGTACGCCGATTCCGGCTACTTGCTCGGGCCGGCGATCGCGTCGGGGGGGATGGGCTCCGTTCATCTCGGCTTGAAACAGGGTGCTCTCGGTTTTCGGCGCTTGCTCGCGATAAAACGTCTACACGGTCATCTGGCCCGCGATCCAGAGTTCGTGGCGCGCTTCAAGGACGAGATCCGGCTGGTGTCTCGCCTCAATCACCCCAACATCGTTCAGACGTTCGACGTTTTGGAGATCGAACACGAGTTGGCGTTGGTCATGGAATACGTCGAGGGCGTCACCCTCTACCAACTCATCAAAGACGCGGACGCGGCGGGGGCCCGGCTCCCGGTCGAGGTGGTGGTCGGGGTGCTGGCCCAGGCGCTCCACGGTCTGCATTCTGCCCACGAGTTGAGCGACGCCAGCGGCCGGCCGCTACAACTCGTGCACCGTGACGTCTCACCTCAAAACATCATGGTCGCCAAGGACGGCTTGGCGAAGGTGTTGGATTTCGGCGTAGCCAAAGCCGCCAGTGAGACGCACGTCACGCGTACGGGCCAGCTGTCTGGCAAGGCCGCGTACATGTCGCCGGAGCAAGCGTTGGGGCACCCCGTGGACAGGCGTACCGACGTGTTCGCTGCGGGCATCGTGTTATGGGAGGCGCTCACCGGCCAGCGGCTGTTTCGTGCGGCGGGGATGCCGGAGGCGGCAGCGCTCCGCAACGTGCTCGAGATGCGCGTGCGCTCGCCCAGTGAGCTTCGCCCCGACATTTCACCGGCGCTCGAGCGCGTAGCATTGCGAGCCCTGGAGCGTGATCCGACCCGGCGCTACGGGAGTGCTCGCGACTTCGCCCTGGGCCTGGAGGAGGTCGTGCCCAACGCGTCGTTGTCGGCCGTCGCCAGCGGCGTGATGGTCGTTTCGCGTCAACGTCTGCTCGATATCTCGACGGGCACGGCGGGGTTGCCGCCGGAGACGAACGGTTTTGGCGCCGCAGAGATCGTTCGGCTGCCGCCGCGCGCCGCAGCATTGGCCATGCAAAACGACGTCACACGGCCGATCGAGGGGATCTCCGTAGAGCCGAGCCCGGCGCGTCGCAGCTCCCGTGCAGGTTTGCTTGCTCTCGCGCTGCTCACCCTTGCCGGCGCGGCGGTTCTCGTCGTTGGCAAAATGCAGCGGGAGCCGCTGGCCGCTCCCGTAGTCGTGGAGCGAGCCGAAGGCCGACTGAGCCCCGAGGTTACGCCGGGACCCGTTGCAGCTGCAGCGGGGGTCAACGTCCCGGTGTCCAAGGCAGTGTCCGCGGCGGAAACCAAGCCCGCACCCCCTTCGGGTAGTTCCAACGCAACTACACCGAAGGCCCCTACGCCCGAGAGCAGCAGCGTCGCGGCGCAATCGAACGTCAGCCAGTCGACCGGCGCGACTCGCGGCGTGGCTCGAGTAAACAAGCCCGCTGCGTCGCACAAGCGCCTGCAGGTTACCCCGGCGGTGACAGTAGCGCAAAGCAAGTCCAACCCCAAGTGCTCTCCCCCGACCTTTACCGACGCGGACGGCATCCGTCACTTCAAACCCGAGTGTCTCTAACCCCAACGTCGACTTTTGCGCACTCGGCAGGGCGCGCCTCCGCTAAAGCGAGCACATGATGTCCCACCAATCTCCGCACAGGCGAGTTCGCAGCGTGAAAGTCACGTTAGCGAGTTCGTGCCTTGGGTTGGCGGCCACGATCTCGGGCGCACTCGGGTTCGCGCGTCCGGCGCAGGCCGAGGTGGCGCCGTCCCTCAGTGGTGGTGCGGCCGAACAGTGCCTGCAGGCCTACTCCGACGGTCAACGCGCCCGCAAACGCGGTGAATTCCGCAAAGCTCGCGAACTGCTCGCGTTGTGTGGTGGTGTCTCTTGTCCCACCGCTTTGCACGGCGATTGCCAGCGTTGGTTGTCGGAAGTGGAAACAGCAACACCGACGAGCGTTTTCCGCGTCGTGTCGTCCAAGGGAGAAGAGCTCCAAGACGTGCAACTGGCCGTCGACGGCGGGCCGGCTCAGGTGCTGGACGGTCGCGCCGTTCAGTTCGATCCAGGAGAACACACGCTCGAGTTCACGGCGCCTGGTCATCGACCGTTACGTCGCCAACACTCCTTCGTGGAGGGGGAGAAGCTCGTCATCCACACCGTAGAGCTGCAATCGCTCGAATCGTCGGTGCAGGCCGGTCCTGAGGGGCCCGGCGACACGTCGTCCGCGGGCGAAGCGACGTCCGGCACCACGTCGGAGGCGGCGTCGGCCCTTCCAGAGTCGGGGAGCAGCACCGTGCCGCTGTGGCTGGGGGTCGGTGCAGCGGCGATGGGCGCCGGCGGGTTCACCTATTTCGGCATCGAGGCGCGCGCCGACGAAAAGGCGCTCTCCAGCTGTTCACCCAACTGTACGAACGCACGCGTCGAACAAGTCGAGCGCGAGTACCTGCTGGCCAACATTTCGCTCGGGGTCGGCGTGGTCGGGCTTCTGGGGGCTGCCGCGTGGCTCGTGTTCACTCCTGGTCAGTCGCGCTCGAGCTCTTCGGCAGGTGGCTGGGAGCTGCGCGTCGACGGCAACTCTGCAACGATCTTCGGGAGGTTCTGAGTGAGACACTGCTCTTTGCTTGGTCTGACGTTGACGGCCGGCCTCCACGCGTGTCAGCCCGCAGGTGATCTCGACGCGGCTCGGCGGGGCTCGGCAGCCGTTGGCGCAACCTCGGAGACGCCGAGTTCCGAGTCGCTCACCTCCGTTACTCCATCGACCGTACCATCACCTACGAGTTCGAACTCGCCGACGACTGCCTCATCGGCTGCGATGACCGCGTCGACCTCGAGTTCCGCACCGGTTGCGGACGAATCCACTTCGACGAGTGACGTGTTGGGCCACTCATCCGACGTTGAACGGAGCGCGCCAGAAACCGACACGACGGAGCCAGGCGCAGCCTCGTCGTCGGTCTGGGGCGGCTCCACTACCGAACAACCGCCGACACTCGCTGCGTCGAGTGAATCTTCCGAAACCTCGCAGCCTCCTGCGGCGTGTTCCTCGAAGTGTGCAATGGGTGCGTCTTGTGAACAGTTGACCGATTGCTTGTCGTTGCGTTGCGACGGCGTGTGTGAGCCGATGGAGCTCGTGGTGGAGAGCGACGGGTTGGACGCCATCAGCACCTCAATCAAGATGCACGTCGAGCTGTATGGCGATCCGGCCGTTGCGGTCGCTTGGCAAGATCTCGCCGTGCTCTATTTCGTGACGGTAGAGAAACACGACGACTTCAAGCTGAACTTCGCCCAGGGCGGCGGCACCACGATGCCGATGCAAGTCACGCTCGAGGACTGGATTCTGGTCTGGACTACGGATGCCGTCGGCAACGTCCCAGCCACGGTCACGCCGTTCGACGTGCAGATCCATAGCTATCCCTGGTTACCGGACGAAGCTGCGTCCAACGATAACTCCAACGACTACTCGTATCGCTCCGAGCCCGGGCCCAACGACAAAATCGTCTTGTGCCGGCGTGTCGAGGGGGAGTGGCGGCACGCGCAAGGTACGCCCCCGGGGAACATCCCCGACCCGTGTCGATACGTGGACAACTGCGACGCGGCATTGTCGTGTGATCCGCTGGAAGCATCGCCACCATAACTCCCAACCATAACCGCCAAGGGGGGTTGGGCCCAGCGCCGTGAGACAATTGGCGGCTCCCGCCCACCACGGAAGCCCGAGTTTGCCTCGGTCGAACCGCGCTCGGGCAATGAATTCCGATCGGTCGCAGCTTGCGCGTTTGGCAAACCGCCGCACCATCGCGTCTCCGATTGTGCTAGAGGCTGGCGTAATGGTCCGGCGCTTGCCCGTCCTGCAGTCGAGCCCTCCCGCGGACGCCCCACTCGCCGTCGTGAGCGCCGTGATGCTCGCGGTACCCGCGGTCGTGCTCGCTTGGGCGGTGCTTCTCTGGTTTCTGAGCAGGTTTGGCTACTGGGGGGTCGGCGTCGCGTACGTGGCGGCGAGCGCGCTTGGCGCCGGGGCGCTCGGACACCGCGTCGTCGCGGCCCGGCGGTTGCGATTCGCGGTCGCGGCAGCTCCCGTGACGGCGGTCAGCGTCTGGAGCGTGGCGTTGGCGTCCGGCGTTCTCGAGGGCATCGGGATCGCACTCGCGGCCTTGGGTGCCCTTTTGGGGCTCGGAGCGACGGGGTTTGGGCTCGGGTTGCTTGGATTATTCTGGCGGCAACGCGTGGCCCGGTCGCCGCGACACTAGCGCCTGGTCGTGCACTCGGCGTGGCACTATGCTATCGGCAGCCCGCAGGAGCCCAGACTCATGAGCAAACTCGACGACGAACTCAGGAAAGCCATCTCAGAAAACGAGGCGGGCGAAGAGGCCAACCCGGCACCCGAGGCCGTGTCGTCGGACGCTCCCGACGATGGTCAGGGACGCCGTAACCTCGGCGTACTCCTCGGCCTGCTCGCCATCGGCGGTGGCATCTTGTCGTTCGTGCTCGGGCAAGATGGTGACCAATTGACGTACGCCAAAGACGTCGCGACGGTGGTCGGCAACCAAGCCGAGCTGGGTTCACGTAACTTGAAGGTGCAAGGCGTGCTCGTCCCCGGTTCACTCACCAAACGTGAAGAGCCGTGCGAATACCGCTTCAAGATCCGTCAGAAGGACGCGCCCGATGGCGCGATCATGAGCGTGCACTTTCCTCAGTGTATCGTCCCCGACACCTTCCGTGACGTTCCGGGCATGGACGTGGAAGCCACGGTCACGGGGCAACTGGAGGGGGATCACTTCCAAGCCAGCGTGATCGAGGCAAAGTGCCCGTCGAAGTACGAGATGCAACAGCGTCAGCTCGCGGGTGAACAAAAGCCGCATGGTGAGACGACCGGTGCGGATCCGTGGAAGGTCGCACCGACCGGCGAAGGTTCCTGAGTCTCGTCCGTTCGCGCGCTGCAACGAGCGTTCGAACCGCCTGCTCTTCAAAGGGCGAGCCAGTGGTGGGAGCAGGTGTGGGTTTTGTCGAGGCCATTTATGCCTCCAGAAG
>CBINDO010000016.1:0-57724 GCA_966249405.1 uncultured bacterium
ACACACCGTCTGCGCGATGCGTTCCGCCGTGGACGAGACCGGAGTCACACTGACGAACTCGGGGTTGGTGAGCAGGTTGTCGGCGAGTTTCCGGATCTCGTCCGGCATCGTCGCGGAGAAGAACAGGGTCTGGCGCTGCTTCGGGAGCGCGGCGGTCACCCGCTTCACGTCGTGGATGAAACCCATGTCGAGCATGCGATCGGCCTCGTCCAGAACGAAGATCGAGAGCTTCGAGAGGTCCACGAAGCCACGATTCATGAGGTCCAAGAGGCGTCCCGGCGTTGCGACGAGGATGTCGACGCCGCGTTTGAGCTCCTGAATTTGCGGTTTTTCGTTAACACCGCCGTAAATCACCGTGTGCCACAGGTCGAGTTCCGCGCCGTAAGTAGCCAGGCTTTCACCGATTTGGGCGGCGAGTTCGCGGGTGGGCGTGAGGATCAGTGCTCGAAGCGCGGGGTCGTCACCTGCGACCGCGTCGATGCGCTGGAGGATCGGCAGACAGAAGGCCGCGGTCTTGCCAGTTCCGGTTTGAGCGCAGCCCAAGACGTCACGGCCGCGCAACGCGGGTGGTACGGCAGCGGCTTGAATGGGGGTAGGGCGAGAATAGCCGGCTTTGGCGACTGCCGATTGCAAAGGCTCGATGAGCTCTAGATCTGTGAAACGCACACGCCCCGGTCGCACAGGTTGGTCGGCAGGTAAAGCCCTAAACGAGCAACCGAGCACAGCCACGTCGGAAATGTCCGGAGTGTACACTGCAGTGGTAGCGGAGAACGGCTGGGTCTGGCAAACCGCCGTCGCAGTGATTCAACTCGACTCAGTATCCAAGCGCCACGGAAGCCAAATCTTGTTCGTCGATGCCAGTCTCGCCGTCTATCGCGGAGACCGTGTCGGGTTGGTCGGTCCCAACGGCGCGGGTAAGTCGACGGTGTTCAGGCTGCTCGTCGGTCAGGAGCAACCAGACGCGGGCCAAGTGAACGTCGAACGCGGAGTCGTAATCGGCTACTTCGACCAGAATGTCGGTGAGATGACGGGTCAGAGTGCGCTCGAGGCGACCATCGTCGGGGCAGGTGAGGTGAGTGACCTGCGGCGCGAGTTGGCTTCACTCGAGGCGGCCATGGCCGACCCGGACCAAGCAGACAAGCTGGATGAGCTCGTGGAGCGCTTCGGCATCGTGCAGGCGCGATTCGACGAGTTGGACGGGTATGCTCTGGAGGCGCGGGCGCAGGAGGTGCTGGCGGGCCTCGGGTTCGATCCCGACATGATCGCTGGTGACGTCGGGAAACTCTCCGGCGGTTGGAAGATGCGCGTTGCGCTCGCGCGCGTGCTGCTGGCGCGCCCCGACGTGTTGTTGCTCGACGAGCCGACGAACCACCTCGACATCGAGTCCATCATTTGGCTCGAGGGCTTCCTGAAGGCATTCGAGGGCGGGCTCGTGATCACCTCGCACGACAAGGCGTTCCTGAACCGGATCGCGACTCGGATCGTCGACATCGACGGCGGGGAAATGAACACCTATTCCGGCAACTACGAGTTCTACCGGCAGCAGTATGCCCAACGGCAAGAGCAGCAGGCCGCGCAGTTCGCGAGGCAACAGGCGATGCTGGCCAAAGAGCAGGCGTTCATCGACCGATTCAAGGCCAGAGCCAGTCACGCTGCGCAAGTTCAATCGCGTGTCAAAAAGGTCGAGAAGATCGAGAAAATCTCGCCGCCTCGCAGCCGCAAGATCGTCGAGTTCGACTTTCGCGCGCCGCCGCGCTCGGGTGACGACGTGGTCGAGCTGAAAGCCGTTTCCAAACGTTACGGCAAGAAGGTCATCTACGAGAACTTGAGTTTGTTGATCCGACGCCAAGAGCGGTTGTGCGTGATGGGCGTGAACGGCGCCGGCAAGAGCACGCTGCTCAAGTTGGTGGCGCACGCGACGACGCCGGATCAAGGCGAGGTCAAGCTCGGAGCCAACGTCAAAGTGGGCTACTTTGCTCAACATGCCATGGAAGTCCTCAAACACGAGGAGACCGTCCTCGGCACGGTTCAGCAAGCGTTCCCCACCGCAAACCTCGGCGTCCTGCGGACGTTGCTGGGCGCCTTCGGGTTCTCGGGCGACACCGTCGAAAAGTCCTGCGCGATCCTATCAGGTGGTGAGAAGGCTCGCCTCGTGCTCGCGATCATGTTGTTCGATCCGCCCAACCTGCTGATCTTGGACGAGCCGACGAACCATTTGGACATCGAGACCAAGGAGACCCTGGTCAAGGCGCTGTCCAAGTTCGAGGGGACTCTGCTGTTCGTGTCTCACGATCGGAGCTTCCTGAGCGCGTTGTCCAATCGTGTGATCGAGCTCACCGAGAGTGGGCCACGGATTTACGGCGGGGGCTACGATGAATACGTCGTCGAGAGTGGCCACGAGGCGCCAGGTTTGCGCGATTGATCCAGTTGTCCGAGGTTTCGGCGCGACACGCGCAAATGTTGCAACGCGGGACGAAACGACGGTAAAGTGTTCGCTTGGCGCATCCAGTGCGCAGTGCTTTGCTTCCGTCCATGAGCAAAGGCATCCCGACCATTCAACGTTACATGACGACAACCCCCCTCAGCGTTGGTCCCGAAGACACGCTGGCGCGCGCGACGTCGGTCATGAAAAACAACGACATCCGTCACCTGCCGGTCATCGAGAGCGAACGTCTCGTCGGTGTGATCACCGAACGCGACTTGGCGTTGGCGGCCAATCTGAGCGGCGTCGATCCAACGGTCGAAACCGTGAAGGCGGCCATGAACACCAAAGTCCTCACGGTGGGTCCCGAGTCGCCCTTGGATCAGGTTGCCGCCGAAATGGCCGCCGGCAAGTTCGGTAGCGCCATCGTAGTGCAGAACCATCACGTCGTGGGCGTGGTGACCACGGTTGACATCTGCCGAGCGCTCTCCGAGTTGCTTCGCACTCGCCTTGGCTGAAGTACCTCGGTCAGGGCTCGTGCGAAGACGGCTGTTGCCGGTCCTGCGCCTGCAGCAGCCACGTCAACGTGGCGGTCATCACTTGCGACGAGCCCGGGCCGAACCCGCCGTGACCGACTCCCGGGAAGACGTCGAAGCGCGTTGGCGCGCCGAGGGCCGTCAGATGCGCTGCTAGGTCGCGCAGGTGATCTTGGTGCTCTTCGGAACCAACCAAGATCGCTGACCTGGTGGTGTGCTTCAGGTGATCGAAGGTGGGAGGCGAAGGGGGACCACCCAGGATCAACCACGGGTAGTGCGCGGGATAACGCTCGACCAGACGTTCTGCGCGGGAGGCCCCTTGAGAGTAGCCGAACAACACGACTCGCTCGCTGTCCAAGTGTCCGCCGCGGGTTTCGGCCACCCGCGCGAGCGCCGTCTGCGCGAGCTCGTGGATGAAGTCGACATCCTGGTTCCAGCTGAAGCGCGTCGCTGAAGTTGGGCAAGGCTTGTTGCCGTAGATAGCGATCGTGGTCACGTGACTGGCAGCCGCCGCGCCCCAGTCTTTGATGCGATCGACATTTCCGCAGACGCCGTGCAGATAGATCATCGCGCGGCGCGTTTCGGCCGTTCCGTGGATGACCAGGGCAGAGCGGTAATTGGGCAAGCGTACCCGTGTGGGAACCCTCGGGTTTACTTCCGGGGGTAGGGCTACGACGTCGAGGGACGTCGACTGGCTCACCGTCGCGCCGGTTTTGGCGTTCGACTCGTTCGCGCCCGGGTCGGGCGGCGACGTCGAGGGAGCCCCAGTAACGGCGGCTGTAGATGGGGGGGCGATGACGTCGCACGGTCGCGGTGGCGATGACGTCGAGTTTGCGCCACAGCCGAGCAACGCCACCGAGACGAATTTCGCGGCGAAGCCTCGGCAAACCCTCGTGCGCCGGTGACTCACCGACGTAGTTCGACTCCCGTGGCAACGAAGCGCACTTCGTCGGCCGAACCATCCTCGTGTTTGGCTGCAAAGGTTGCGCCTTCCCCTTCGTAGTGGCGAACGTGGGCCGGGCGCACGCGCTTGACCATGACTTCACCTTCGACGCGAGCCCGCGCACCAGCGCTGTCGGTTGGCACGAAGAAGCCGTAGTCCTTGAACGTCACACGACACACCGGAGCGCCGGCTTCAGCGCTGGGAGACAGTTCCATCCAACAACCTTTGGCACTGCAGGCACGGCGGACGTGCCCCTCGACGCGAATCGTCTTACCCTGGTACTCCGAAGGCGCCGCTAGCACCTGTGCCAGGGCGACTTGGGGGCTGTTGCCGAGCTTTGCTCCGAAGCTTTCGGCGGCGCGCTCATCGGCAGCAGTGCGGTCTTCGGCAGCGGTGTCGCCTGCAGGCGAACGCTTGCCGAGCGGTTTACAGGCAAACGTCAGGCCCGCAACGAGCACCAAGGAAACGGCGGGCAGACGAAGAGAAGCTGGGTGAGACATGGTGTGCTTCATGATTGGAACGGTTGACAGGCGTGGGCGAAGGCTCGTTGGCACGAGCGTCGGCTCAACTTACCCGTGGCTGTCGTGGGGAACTCCGAGACGAGCGCCCAAGCCTTCGGGATCTTGAAGGACGGGAGCACCGCCCGCAAGTGCGCAACGAGTCGCGTCGCGTCGAAGTCGGGCCCAGCGATCAGCGCGGCGCACAACTCTTGTCCCCACTCTTTGGACTCGCGCGCGAAACAGCACGCCGCAATTACGCCTGGGGCCGACGCGAGCGCCGCGTCGACCTCGTCCGGGAAGATGTTCTCCCCACCCGAAATGATCAAGTCGTCGGCGCGCCCCAAAGGGGTGACGCCCTCGGAGCCGAGCGTCGCCAAGTCCGAGGTGACGAACCACTCCGACTGCTCGCGTCTGTCTTCCCCCCAGTATCCCGCAAATAGCGTTGGACCACGCAGCGCCAGCCTGCCATCCGGTTCCAGGCGCGCGCCCAATTCGGGCAAGAGCTCGAGTGGGCCTTCGACGCCACCCCTTCGATCAGTCGCCACTTGTGAACAGGCCTCCGTGAGCCCGTAGGTACGATGGACCTTCCACCCGAGCCGCTGAGCGGCTTCGACGAGCGCTGGCGGCGAATGAGCTCCTCCGAGTAATACGACCCCGACGCTGGCCGGCGCGGTGAGACCCGCAGCGCATATTCTGCGCAGCTGCGTGGGCACCAAGGACACCACAGTGCACGCGGTCTCCGCGCACCTCCGCACGAACCGCGCCGGGTCGAAGCCGCTATTCGGCGCGCCCGTGGTCGTCGGCAACACGAGCGTACCTCCGAGGATCAGCGCGCGAGTGAGTATGGCCAAACCGCCAACGTGCGCCAATGGCAACGACAAGTGAAACACTTCGTCGTGGTCGAGCTCGAGATGGTCTCTCGTAAGCCGTGCGGACGCGGCAAAGGCTCGATGCTGCAAGACGACACCCTTCGGCGTCCCCGTCGAGCCGGACGTGAACACCACTGCGAGCGTCGAATCCGGAGTGCGTGGTCGTGGCGCGAAGTGCCGCCCCGCGGCGGAATTCCAGAGGGCGCCGTCGGTTGCGACGGTTCCGGTGCTTAAGTCGAGGACAACCGCTCCCGTGGCGGCGAGCACTCGCGCGCGTTGCACGGCACTCCACGCGGTGTGCAAGGGGATGAACGGAACGCCAAGCTCAATCAGCGCCAGGAGACTCGTGATCGTCTGCGCGGTTGGCGTGGTGTCGACCGCGACCAACGGCGCCGTGGAGACGGCGTCGATGAACGCCGGCTCGTGCTGTACGTCCGTCACCGCTCGCTGCAGCTCGGCGCGCGTGAACGACCGGTCCGCGACGAGCACGATATCGCTGTCCGAACCAACCACGTGGGACTGCACGAGCTCCGACAACGACATCCAACGAGAGCAGTAGTGCGTCGACGAATCAATCGCAACTCCCGAAAAGTCTCGCTAGCTCGCCTCGATATGCCGCGAGCGCTAGGTGTGGGGCGAGCCCAGCGGCGACGCCGGGCGCAAACACGCGGGCCATCGCCTGGTAGATTCGCATCGCCCAGGGACCGTCGAAAAGGTGAGACATGACTACGTTCGCACCCTTGGAACGCGCCAGGGCCACCCAACGCAAGGTGGCTCGTATACCTCCGAGATACATGGGCTTACACACGACAGCCACGACGCGACCCGACGCGAGCCACGGACCTAAAGCATCCGGTCCGGCCGCCAAGCTCTCGTCGAGCGCCAACGGGAGCGACGCCGAGCTTCGGGGGTCCAGTTTCAACAACTCCGACGTCGGGCAGGGCTCCTCCACGTATTCGATCGGCAGGTCTTGCCACTCGTTCGCGCACTCACGAAGCTGGGTCATGGAGAGGGATTGGTTGGCATCGAGCCGCAGGCGTATTGCCCTCTCGCACGAGCCCAGCCGCCCCACGATCGCTCGCAGCTTGTGCGCTTCGTTGCGCAAGTCGATGCCGATTTTCGCTTTGAAAGTGGTCACGCCTGCCGTCGAGGCGGCGAGCGCGACGTCGAGGGCATCGTCACCGAACACGTCGAGTAAGGTAGCGGTCTCGAGTTGCGTCTCGAGCACCGGGCGTTGGGGAGCCGTAACGCCGCTCAAAGCCCCGAGCTCGACCATGCCTTGCTCGAACGTCCGCTTATGGAAGCTGCAGAAGCCCGTGAACAAGGCGGACTCCACGCAAAAACGCGCGGCTGCCGGCGCGTGCTCGATGAGAGGCGACGACGCATCGAACACGCGAGCTAGGTCGTTCGAGGAGAACGAGAGCGCGCCGAGGTTCGCAGTCTCGAACCAGCGCACGACGTCGGACAGCGTCTCGCCGGAAAATCCCGGTAGCGGGCTCGCTTCACCGTACCCAATCGTGCCTGTCTGCGGGCACTGAAGCCGCAGCAGGAGCGCGTCTCGTTGCGTCCAGCTCCGCGCGGCGTTGCGCACTGGCTCTAGCCTGACGCTGATTGGTTCGAGCTCGACGTCCATCCTGAACTCCTTGGTCGGACCGACGATGGCTTCAACCAAAGGCTAGACCGACGCTCAGAAGTGCTCCAAAAAACACCAACAATTGGGCGGTTCGACCCAAGGTCGCGTTGAGCGCCGGCCCGCGGCGAGTCTGGAGCTCCCGTAGCAGCCGAAAACCCAGCGGCGCCGTCAGCAGTGGCAACAACACTGGCCAGCTGACGAGATTGCCGGAGAGCAGCACCAGCGGCGCGACGTACGCTCCAACGAGTAAGCCGGCGTATTCCGTGACGCCGGCGCTGCGGCCCCACCGCACCGCCAACGTGCGTTTGCCAGTGACGCGATCGGTGGCTTCGTCTCGAACGTTGTTGACGACGAGGATCGCCGTGGTCAACGCGCCCACTGCCAAAGCTCCGAGCCAGGCTTCGGGAGGTACCGTCCCGGTGTTGAGGTAAGCCGTGCCGCACACCGCGACCGGGCCGAAGAAGAAGAACACGCACAGATCTCCCAACCCGTTGTACCCGAGTGGATACGGGCCAGCTGTATATGCAACGGCGCAGAGCAGCGCACAGAGCCCCAGCGCGAACATGGGCCACCCGCCCAACCACACCAAATACGACCCCGTCACGGCTGCTCCGAACAACGTTCCCACCATCGCTCGTTTCATCTGTCGCGGCGTGATCCAGCCCTGGGCAACCGCGCGAGCCGGGCCGACGCGCTCGGCGGTGTCGGTTCCCTTTTCGAAGTCGAACACGTCGTTGGCGAAGTTGGACGTGATCTGCAGCAGGAGTGAGCAAGCGACGCACAACGTCGTGTTCATCCATGACAGTGTGCCAACGCGGGTGGCGCAGGCCGCGCCCACGGCAACGGGGATCACGGCGGCTGGCAAAGTTTTCGGCCGAATCGCAAGGAACCAAGCCTTCGCAGGCGACATCACGGGGGAGGTATGGTGAGACATGGTCGTCACGGCTGGTCGTCTTCCGGAAGCGCGTCTAACAACGCGGCCAAGGCCGATGGTGCTTCGAGAGGCACATTATGCCCGACGCCCGGGATCACCGCTAGTTCGGCGCGGGGCAGTAGAGGATACATGTGGTCGGCGAGCTGCCGGAATTTGTGATCGAGCTCGCCGACGACGAGGTGCACGGGTGACGTCAACGAAGCGAGGCGAGGCGTGTAGTCGGGCATCTCGGCCAGGCCCGCGCGACGCAAGCTGTAGGCCAGTCCAGCGGCGGTATGCGTGCGCCGCGACTCCGCTTGAGCTTGCAGCACCGATTCCGGGAGGGCGCGTTGCGTCTCGAACAGAGGGAGTGATTGCCAGCCCACGAGGAACGCGTCCAGTCCTTCGCGTTCGAGGCGTTCGGCACGCGCGAAGTCCTCTGCCCGCCGGGCGTTGCGGGCCTCGACGGTGGCGAGCCCCGGGTTTACGCCGATCAGCACCGCGCGACCGAAATGGTCGGGATGAGAGAGCAACAAGCCGAGGGCGAGGCGCGCCCCCAACGAGTATCCGACCAACGTTGCGGGAACTTGGGCGCTCAGTCCCGCTGCCACGAGCGTCCGAAACAGGGCTTCCACCTCCGCCTCGAAGCAGGTGCCTACGTTCGGGTCGACGGTCGGGCGAGTCCAACGCGGCCCGTGTCCGACGAGTGATGGCGCGACGACGCGGTCGCGGTGGTAGGTCCGCAGGTGTCTGAGGGTGGCATCGTAGCTGGCGGGTGCCCCGGTGAACCCGTGGAGCAACACCAGCGGAGTTGCTCTCACGACGGAAGCTCCCGATGGATCGAAACCTGCAGGTGAGCATAGACACGTTGGGCGCCGCCTGGGTCGACGTTGCACACCAGCACCGATGGGCCCACGCTCGGAGCTGCCGCCAGCGCTGCGTCGAGTTCTGCTCGCGTCGCGGCGGTCCACGTCGGCAGCCCAAACGCGCGCGACACGGCCGCCAAATCATGGTCGTGCGGCGTCGTCCAAGGGGTTAGGTCGGTGGCCGCACGCGCGACTGGCAGACCGTCGAAAATGCGACCGCCGCGGTTGTCCAAGATGCACACGACCAGGTTGGGTCGCTGGCTAGCGACCAATTGCAGCGAGCCGAGATCATGCAACGCGCTTACGTCACCGAGCACGAGCAGCGTGCGGCCTGGATGCGCGAGCGCCATCCCGACGCCGCCCGCGACCAACCCGTCGATGCCGTTCACGCCGCGTTGACTCGCGCACTGGTAGCGGCGCCTGCTTTGGAGGAAAGTCTCGGCAACGCGGATGGGCAGGCTGTTGCCGAGGAACACCAGATCGCCGTCGCGGAGCGTCTCACCGAGCGCCGCAAACGCGTCCGCTTCGGTCATTGGTCCCCCGAGGTTGGGGGTCAATGCATCTCGGATCGTGCCGCGCGCGGCGCGATTGCCGTGGACCCACGCCTCCGTCCACGAAGGCGCTGCCAACGGCAGGCGTCCGATCAGCGCCTCGAAGAGCGCGCTCGGCGCACACTGGACGAGCAATTCGAGGCGATTCAATGGATCGGCGAAGTCGTTGGGCGCGACCGCATGCAGCCGCAGCCCGGGCGTTTTCACGACCCAGTCTTGCCACGCCGTCGACGTCGCGGTTGCTCCCACGCTCACGACCAAATCCGGCGTCAAGTGCGCGGGACGAGCGCGAGCGACGAGGTCGAACGCGTCGCACAATAGGGGATCACCGGCGAGTTCTTGGCGCAGCGGGTGGGTGATCTCGGCGAGCACTGGCCAGCCCGTTCGTCGCGCGAACTCGGCGACGGGCGCCCAACGGTCTCGGTTTAGCTGCGGACCGCAGAAGAGGAGGGGGCGCTTGGCGCGGGCCCACTGCTCGACGACCGCGTCGAGCACGTCGGGAGCGGGCGTGACGACGCCGGCCGTGACGACCACGGCTGGCAAACCCCGGAGCTCGGCGACGGCCGTGGCGTGTTCTCGCTCGGAGGGCGACGCCGGCTCCTCGGGCTCGAGTGGTTTGTAAGCGGGAACGTTGAGGTGCACCGGGCCGGGGTGAGGCGCCATGGTGAGCGCCGCGGCCTGCGCGAGCTTCCGACGTAAGCCGCGCAAGGCCGCGAGCCGTGCGTCGGGCACCCCGAGGTCGAAGAAGCCTCGAGCGTACTTTCCGAACAGCGAGTGTTGGTCAATCGTCTGAGCCGAGGCGTTGGCTTGGAGCTCGGGGGGACGGTCTGCCGTCACGACCAGTAGCGGCAAAGCGCTGTGAGCCGCCTCGATCACTGCGGGATAATAATGCGCCCCAGCCGTGCCTGAAGTACACACCAGCGCCGCGGGGCGTCCAGTCACCCGCGCCCACCCGACCGCCAGGAAGCCGGCGCTGCGCTCGTCGATGCAGAGCTGCAGTTGGACACCTTCCCGTTGCAGCGCCGCTACGATTGGGGTGCTCCGAGAACCAGGGCTCACTACGAAGTGCTCGATGCCTGCATCCAGCAACGTGCCCACGAGCAGCCGCATCCACTGGGTTTGGGTGTGGCCGAGTCCGAGGGTCATAGAGCAGGATCAGACGTCGCTGCGACGCGTGGGCGTCGAGGGGGCATGACACAGGGAGCCCTGGAGCACTTGAAGTTTGAGGGCCGTCTCTTCGAACTCGCGGCGCGGGTCAGAGCCCATGACAAGCCCAGCGCCCGCAAACAACGTGGCGCGGTCGTCGCGCAGGACTCCGCACCGCAGCGCCACGTTGAACTGTCCGTCGCCACTGGCATCGACCCAGCCGACGGGACCGGCGTACAGACCGCGGTCGAAATCTTCGTGCTCGCGGATCCAATCCAGGGCCTGCGCGGTGGGCCGCCCACCGACCGCGGGCGTCGGGTGCAGTGCTCGCACCAAGGACAAGGCATGACACGGGGTCGAGAGCACACCCCGCACCGTAGTTCGCAGGTGAAGCACCTGGCGTTGGGCGCGGAGCCGTGGCACCGGATCGTGAGTCAGCGAGGCGCAGAATGGCGTGAGCGTTGCGAGGATCTGGGCGAGCACCGGCGAGTGCTCCTTGTGTTCCTTGGGCCCAAAGTCACCCGTGGACTCGTCTCCCGCCGTCGCTTCGCGACGGCGCACGGTGCCCGCCAGTGCTTCGGTCTCGACGTGGCTCCCGCGTTTGACGATCAGGCGTTCGGGGGTCGCCCCGAGGAACGCGCTGCGGCCGCGAAAGAACGCAAACCGCGTGGAGTCACCGTGACGTTCCGCCAGCGACAGCAGCGTGTGGGAAGGTGAGACGTTCGCAGCGAACGAGAGCTCTTTCACGCGGGCGGCGACGACCTTCTCGACTCGACCGTCGTTGATGGCGCGGAGTGCGTCACCAACCCACCCGGCCCATGTGGTTTCGGAGGTTTGCACCGAGCTTGCGGCGGCTTCTGCGGGCACACCCGGCTGCATGCTCACGTTGCGCAGCTTCTTGGCCAGGGTCGTCAAGTGCGCCAACGAGACATCTAGCGCCGAGCGCTCGGAAGGCGTCAGTACGAGACAGAACCACGCGCTTTTGGCGTCTCGCGCGTTTTCGCGACCACGTTGGAGCACGTACGTGAGGCGCGGCAACACCGCCCAAGCACCCGGAAAGTCCGCCCATGTCTCACCATTGCCCGGTGCGCTCCCGACTCGGTCGACCGGCGGCGCAAAGCCCACCGCCGCGAGCACGCGGGGCGCAACGGCTTTGGCTCCCGGACCCACCAGCCGCACGCCGCGGAGCGCCTCGGCGGCGAAGCGCCGGAGCGCTTCGGTGTCTCCCCAGGGGGCGGTCAGCTCTTTCGCGACGCCGAGCCCCACCCACGTCTCCGCGACGTGGTCCAGCTCGGGCGCCAGCTCTGCGCTATGCCAGAACGCGCACGGCGCCAAATCCGAAGACAACTCGAGCTCGGGTGACGTCAGCAGCTCCGGGGTCACCACCGGCGCCTCGACGACGAGCGAAACCAAGTGACCTTCGTCCAGCCCGCGTTCGACCTCGGAGCGCAAGGCGGCGAACGTCTCGTGGCCGCGCGAGCCCAAAGGGGTGCTCGTGGAGGCGGGCCACTGCAGCGTCACTTTTGCCCCACGAACAGTTGGCAAACGCCGAAGGTAAACGGGACGACGGCGTTCACGGCGAACCCGGCGCTCCGCATCATGTCCGCGAACACGTCCGGTTTGGGAAAAGCGGCGATCGATTGAGGCAGGTAGCGGTATTCGCGTTCACCCGACAGCATGGCCCCGACCCAGGGTACGACCCGGTGCATGTGAAAACGGCCCAGTGCGCCGAACACACCTTCTTGGGGTTCTGACAACTCTAGGATTGCCGCTTTTGCGCCCGGGCGCAACACGCGCACCATTTCGCTCAGGGCCTGCGCTCGGTCAGGGACGTTGCGAATGCCGAAAGCCATGGTCAAGCCATCGATGCTCGCGTCCGAAAAGGGCAGTCGTTGTGCGTCGCCTTCGACGAACGTGATGCGGTCGGCGAGTCCACGCGCGGCCACCTTTCGTTTACCTACCGCCATCATTTCCACCGAGGGGTCTACCCCGACGATCCGAACCCGCGGAAAACGCTTGGCGGTCAAGATGCCGAGATCGCCAGTGCCCGTAGCCAGGTCGACGACGGTCGCGTGCGCTGAGCCGTCGAGTCCCAGCGCTTCGACCGTTTGTTGACGCCAACGCTGGTCGACTCCGAGACTGATCACGCGGTTGAGCAGGTCGTAGCGTTTGGCGATTCCGTCGAACATCTGACCCGAACCAACTCGGGCCACCTCCGACGGCTTGTCTTGTGCGGAAATCATTGGCCTTTTCATTGGAGGCTCGGCGCCTGCCAAATCACGCGTCGAATAGGTCGGCGTGGGGTAGCTGTCAAGCGATCCGAGCTCCGGGGATTAGGTCTTGGTTGTGGGACGCCAGCCGAGTATGCAGCGCCATGGTCGACCGATTGCACGCGCGCTGGAAAGCGGTCAGCGCAAGCTCTCGTTTGCGGGATGCCTGGCGTCGCAGCAGCGCGCGGCTCCGAGCGGCTTTCGTCGGTTTGCTCTTCGCGACGTTCCCCGCCGTGAGTTACGGCTCCGCGCCGTGCACGGAGGGGCTCACCGTCGATTGGCGTTTCAACGCGGCCGCCCCCGTGGTCGAGCCTCCCGCGGTCTCGAACGACGGCTGGATAGTGCTCGGCTCCGTCGACGGATACGTCCACGCGTTGAGCTCCCAGGGGCGTTTTCAATGGAGTTACACGCTGGATTCGGCGCCGTCGGGGATTGCGCTTGGAGACGACGACCGCACCTACGCACTCAGTCGCGAAGGTGTCCTGCACGTGATGTTGCCCAGCGGAGGGTACCAATGGGGCGGACGTTTGCCTGCCGGCATGTTGCCGACGGGCGCGTTGGCGCACAGTGAGCGCGGCGTGGTGTTTGTACCAAGTGAATTGAACCTGTACGCCTTCTCCGCTGCGTCAGGACTGATGTGGCGCACTTTCGTGGGCTCCCCGATAACGTCGGGGCCGCTCGTGAGTCCCGACGGCGACGCCTGGGTCGGCACACGCACGGGGCGCGTGATGCGGATCCGAAGCCCCAAGCAGCACACTGGCTTCACCACGCCCACGAAGGCCGAGGTCTTGCTCGCTTACGCCGAGAACGACTGGGTCCTCGCGCGAACGACGCCATCGACCGCCCAACCGGAACTCGTCTCCTACGGCGCCGCCGGTAACGTCCGTTGGCGCCGCTCCGACGTCGCTCGGGTCAGCGCCGACGGTCGGCTGTTGCGTGGCAGTGGACGACGCCGTTCACTTTGGACGTGGATCGAGCCGGCGACCGGTCGCGTCGTGGCGGAGCGAGAACTGGCGTTGGAGGACTCCGCACGGCCCGCGCGCTTCGGCAACTTCGCCGTCGTGCCCACCAACTCCGGGCGTGTTTATTTGTTTGGGGAAGAGGGGGCCGTCGAGTGGTGCCAGGTGTCGACGGCTCCGTTGCTCGAAGCGCGCGTTCGCCGTGAAGCGGGCCAAGTGATCGCGGCCGCGGGAGACGGTTGGATCGCGGCCGTCAGGTTTCGCGCGCCCCACGAGCGGGCGCGCCGTCAACGAACGGGAGCCGACCGGTGAAACGCAGCTCCTTGCTGACACGGCTCGAACGGCTGCAGGCACCGTCGACCAGCGGCGGTACCGTCCAATCGTCGGCAGCTGAAACGCGTGCGGTCGAAGCCAACCCGCCGTGTACCCCTTCGCCGCGCGCATCCTCCCCGGAGACGGCAGTGCTCGACCAGCTGCGTCGACGCATGGCGGAGGTGATGGGGCGTGCGTCGGTCGAACGAGACCAGGAAGCCGCGCTTGGCGCGGAGATCGGCGTCGACGTAGAAGCGGAGGAGACGTCGCGGAGATCGGGCGCCACGTTCGCCGACTTGCCGCTGGCGCTTCGCGAGCACGAGAGCGGCCCTTTGTGGCATCGCGTCGTGCCAGTCCCACTCGAATATCGGGTCGGCGCGCGGACGTGTCATGACATGCTCGCGACCAGCTGGGCTCAGGTAGCCCTGTTGGCGCTCGAGCCGCAACTCGTGAACGTCGACCCAGCCGAGCTGCTCTTTCTCGACACCGAAACCACTGGCTTCGGTGGCGCGGGCACAATCGCGTTTTTGGTGGGCTTGGCCTACGTCGAGGACGGCAGGGTAGTGGTCGAGCAATTGATGCTCGAGGGGCCAGAGCAAGAGCCAGCGCTGCTCGCGTACCTGACCGCGCTGATCGAGCGCCGGCCGGTGGTCGTCTCCTTCAACGGCAAGAGCTTCGATTGGCCGCTGCTGCAGGGCCGCTACACCATGAACCGGCTGAAGGCACCGGCGCGAGTGTCTCACCTCGATCTACTGCACCTGTCACGTCGCGTTCACAAGCAACGGCTCAAGCGCTGCAACCTGCAGCGCCTGGAGGCAGAGGTGCTCGGTTTCGAGCGCATCGGTGACATCGACGGCGCCGAGGTGGCGGCGCGTTACGCCCACTACTGCCGGACCCGCGACGCGAGTCACCTCGGCGCCGTCATCGAACACAACTACTGGGACGTGCTCAGCATGGTCGCTTTGCTCGGCGTGTACGGCGCTGCGGAGTTGGCTCTTCCCGCCGTGGATTTGGCCGGCGCCGCAGCGACGATGGCCAGGGCGAGCGCGCTCCCTCGCGCGTTGCTGCTCGCCGATCGCGCGATCGAGCGCGCGGCTGCGTCCGATAGTGACCTCGCGCGGGTATCACTGGTGCGTGCCGAGATCCGCAAAGCTTTGGGCGACAAGTCGGGAGCCGTCGCTGACTACGAACGCGCGATCGACGATCCGAAGGCACGGCTCGAGTTGGCAAAGTTGTACGAGCACTACCTGAAAGATCCCGAGCGCGCGTTGTCGTTGGTGGCCCGTGGCACGAGCGAGCGCGTCGAGGCGTCCGCGCGGCGTCAGCGGAGGTTGGTCAGGAAGACCGCGCTAGACTGAGTCGCGAAAACTTTGGGGTGTTCCCGGGTTTGCGAACTTCTGCTACGCCGCGCCCCATGGGTTACGACCACTCGACTATCGAAGCACGTTGGCAGCGCTACTGGGAAGAGAACAATACCTTTGCCACCCTTCGGCGCGCGGGGCGCCCGAAGTATTACGTGCTCGATATGTTCCCGTATCCGTCCGGGGACGGCCTGCACGTGGGCCATCCCGAGGGGTACACCGCGACGGACATCGTGGCGCGCTACAAGCGCATGGCCGGGTTCGACGTGTTGCATCCGATGGGCTGGGACGCGTTCGGGTTGCCGGCGGAGCAACACGCGATCTCTACCGGGACTCACCCACGGGACACCACGGCGCGCAACATCGGCACGTTCCGGAGGCAGCTCAAGGCATTGGGCTTCTCTTACGACTGGTCGCGAGAAGTAACACCACCGACCCAGGCTACGTGCGCTGGACGCAGTGGATCTTCTTGCAGCTCTTCAAACGAGGTCTAGCGTTCCAGAGCGAGGTGCCGGTCAATTGGTGCCCTGCGCTCGGGACCGTGCTCGCCAACGAGGAGGTGATTGACGGCGTCAGTGAACGCGGTGGGCACCCCGTCGTCCGTCAGCCGCTGCGCCAGTGGCAACTGCGGATCACGGCGTACGCCGACCGTTTGGCGGACGAGCTGGAGCCGCTGGATTGGCCCGAGACCAAGCTCAAGCAGCGCGATTGGATCGGGCGCAGTGTAGGCGCCGAGGTCAACTTCGCGGTAGTCGGGTCCGACGTGGTGCTCAAGGTCTTCACGACTCGTCCGGACACCTTGTTCGGCGCGACTTACATGGTGGTGGCGCCCGACCACCCGCTGATTACGCGGCTCGTGACCGAGGAGCACCAAGGGGCGGTGGCACGTTACGCCGAGGCGGCGGCGCGCAAGAGCGACCTCGAACGCACCTCGACGTCCAAGGACAAAACTGGCGTGTTCACGGGAGCGTACGCGACCAACCCAGTGAACGGCAAACAGATCCCCGTGTACACCTCGGACTACGTACTCGGCAGCTACGGCACTGGCGCCGTGATGGCAGTGCCAGCCCACGACACTCGCGACTTCGAGTTCGCGCGCGTGTTCGGCTTACCCGTCGTGCAAGTGGTGAGCCCCGATGGCAGCCTGTCCGAATCGCTGTCGGAAGCCTACGTCGAAGACGGCATCGCCGTTCGCTCGGGTGAGTTCGACGGGCTCTCCACGGCGGAGTGCAAGGAGCGTATCGTCGCGGCCCTCACTAGCCGAGGGCTGGGGCGCAGACAGGTCAACTACAAGCTGCGCGATTGGGTGTTTAGCCGTCAGCGCTACTGGGGTGAACCGATCCCCATCTATTTCCCTGTCTCCACCCAGGGGGATCCGCGCCGAGGTGCGGCCTACGAGATCGACTACGGCAGGCCTATCGCCGTGGAGGACTCGGAGTTGCCGCTGGTGCTGCCGGAACTCGAAGATTACAGCCCGGGCGACGACCCGCAGGGGGCGTTGGCGCGCGCCTTCGACTGGCGGTTTTTCCAGAAGGACGGGCAGTGGTTCGCGCGCGAGACCAACACCATGCCGCAATGGGCGGGCTCGTGCTGGTACTATTTGCGATTCCTCGACCCGCACAACCCCGATCAGTTGTGCTCGCCGGAGGCGTACGACGCGTGGATGCCGGTCGATCTCTACGTCGGTGGGGCGGAACACGCGGTGTTGCACTTGTTGTACGCCCGGTTCTGGCACAAGGCGCTCTACGACGCCGGCGTGGTCAAGCACCCGGAGCCGTTCCAGAAACTGGTTCACCAAGGCATGATCTTGGGCCAATCCTACCGCTACCTCGCGCTCCAGGATGCGGCGGGCAACGACGTCGAGACCTTCGCTCTCGACGATCCCCGGGTTGGTCCAGGGTCCGAGAAGGGGTCGTTTCGGCTCAAGGATACTGGCCAACCGCTGATCCCGCGTTCGATCGTACGGGGAGTGGATTGGTTGGACGCCAAACCCGTGCTCACCGGGAGCAAGACGGCACTCCAGATCGTCAACGAGAAGATGAGCAAGTCCCGCGGGAACGTCATCAACCCGGACGACGTCGTGCGCGAACACGGCGCCGACAGCTTGCGCGTCTACGAGATGTTCATGGGACCTTTGGAGCGCACCAAGCCGTGGCAGACCAACGGCATCAATGGTGTTCGCGGCTTCTTGGACCGCGTCTACAACATCACGACGCGGACGCCTTCGGAGGCGCCCATGGACCCCGAGACGAGCAAGTTGGTGCATCGCGCCGTCAAGAAGGTGGGGGCGGACATCGAGGCGCTGCACTTCAACACCGCGGTCAGCACGATGATGATCCTCGCCAACCACCTGCAGGGGCAGGAACACCCGGCGCGGGAAGCGTTGGAGAAGCTAGTATTGTGCCTCTCGCCGTTCGCGCCGCATCTCGCCGAGGAGTTGTGGGCACACCTCGGCCACGCCACGAGTATCGCCCTCGAGCCGTGGCCCAGTTACGACGAGGCCGCGTGCGAGGACGACCAGGTGGAGGTTCCGCTGCAGGTAAACGGTAAGGTCCGCGGCCGCGTCGTGTTGCGCAAAGATGCCGACGAGGCCGGTGCTCGTGAGGCTGCGCTCCTCGACAAAGGCGTCCAGAACCAGATCGCAGGCAAACAGATCGTCAAGACGGTGTACGTGCCAGGACGCGTCCTGAACCTCATCGTTAAGTGACGAGACCGCTTCGCGTCGGCCCGCTCTCATGGGAGTGGGCTGACCTCCGACGGCCCTCAAAACCGCGCTCAGGCCGCGATCCGGCAGCTTTTGCCATGGTTTTCGAGTGAACCTCTGTTATTATCTCGGTCCAATGTGCCGGACGTAGCTCGTTTGCGTCAGGCGCCGTCCTTGTTGTTCTCAGCAATCTCATGATCACGGTCGGATGTGCAGGCTTTGCGGTTCCCGCGACCCGATACTTCAAAGAGTACGATTTCGTCGAGGTCCAGGAGACACATCGCGCAGTACCCGGTCCGGGCACGGTGCGCCGCTGGCGAAGAGAGGCGCCTGCCGGCTTTAGATTCGGCCTGCTCGGCCCGCGCGACATCGGTCAAGAAGGCTTCAAGGCGGGTCCGGTGGTGGAGTCTGCTCTCGAGATGCTGAGCGGCATCGCAGAGCAACTCGAAGCACGCCTTGGCGTGTTCCCAGGTCCGTCGGACTTTCCCGCTAGCTCGGAGAACCGCACTGCGCTCAAGGAGTTTCTCCTCGCGGTCAAGCAGCGTTACGACGTCGTAGTCTTCGATCTCGGCACCCAATGGGATCTCGACGAGGCCGACGCACTCGCGGAGGAAACCGGGACGATTGCCGCTCGCGACCCGCTTCAGAGCGGCGCCTCCAAGCGCAAGGTCGCCTACTACCGCTTGCCAGGCCCGGCGGGGCACAAGTCGAGGTACGAAGATCCGGCAATTGAGCGCCTGGCGGAGATCGCCAAAGCCGCGGACCACGACACCGCATATTACATCTTCACCAACGTGGACATGTTCGCCGACGGCAAGCGCTTCAAGAAGGCGATGGGCCTCTGAGCACGGCCTTGGCGCTGCGCTGGTCTGCGAACGCTTTGAACATCCGCGTCCGTGGCTACGCCAACGCCGGGCCCACGTGAACAACCCACAAGCCCGTGAAATGGCGACGGCCGCCCGCTGAAACGAGCGGCCGTGCGCAGCCGTGGAGCTGCGGGATTACTCGTCCAGTGACGCGACTCCGTAGCAGTCGAGAGTACACGTGCCTTCGCCTTCCAGGCGGCCCGGGTCGTCGCCCATGTACGCCGAGTTCACGCACGAAGTGATGTCCAGTACCTCGTATGGCAAGTCGAGCGCGTCTTTCGTGGGCGAGGCGTCGGCTGCACAGCGGTCGTAGTCGGCCCAGGCATCGTCGGTAGCGGTATTGAGGACGCAGGTGTAAATCTGCGTCCAGGTCTCGACGCAACCTTCCGCCGCGCAGCAAGCCGCCCAATCCGCCTCGCAGTTGTCTTTGACGCAGGCGTCGCAGGTTCCTGGATCGGGTTCACCTTCGCAGACGTTGGGCGGAGGTTCCGACGTCGTTTCGTCGGGAACGCTGGTGGTCTCGGCGGGTGTCGACGAACTCGCGGGCGGGGCGGCCGCGTCGACATCGACGGTCGGAGAGCTCGTCTCGCTCTGCGTGGGCTCTTCGTCCGTAGTCGTGGTTTCGGGCTTCTCCGTCGTTTCCGGGTCCTCTTCCGTGGTTTCGGGCTCTTCGCTCTTTTCGCTGAAGTCGAGGTCGTCCGAGTCGTCGCCGTTGCCACTCCCGACGGTGACGGTGCATCCGCCCATCAAGGCCAAGGTCAACGCAGCGCCAAAAGTCCGTGTCCAAATCTTCATAAGCCTCACAAGCTCCTCTTACGCGGGCGACCTCGGCACAGCCCGGGGCGGCCCTGATTCAAAAGCGTACGGCATTCATCGGCGGAAGTAAAATCCACTGGGCCGCATGGTTCTTCAATACGCGCGACCCGCAGGGACGCTCCCCGCCAAATCGACGATTGGCTGCCGGGTCGGACTGGATCGGAACGCAGAACTCAAAATAGGTCAATCCAGTGCGCCGAGGCGAGAGATGCTTGTGGGCAGAGATTCAATCACCCATTCTCTGGGGACATGCCCAAGGTGCTCCACATCGAGGATGACCCCGCCAATCGCTTGTTGGTGCGGAAATTACTGACCCCCGCGGGGTTCGACGTGATTGACGCGGTGGACGGCATGGACGGCATTCAAAAGGCCGTCTCCGATCCGCCCGACCTCGTGCTCGTCGACATCGCGATTCCGGGCCTCGACGGTTACGAGGTGACCTTGAGGCTGCGGGCCGAACCCGCCTTGGCCAAAGTCCCGATCGTGGCGGTGACGGCCGAGGGCAACCGCGACACCAGCCTGGCCGTGGGAGCCAACGGCTTCATCGAGAAGCCGATTGACGCGCGCACGTTTGCGACCACGATCCACGGATACCTGGGCGGACAAAGTGAGCAGTCGGGCCGCATCGAAGATGCGCTCCGCAAGCAGAGCCAACGCATCGTGGGTCACCTCGAGGAGAAAGTCTCCGAGCTTTCCCAAGCCAACCAACGACTCCTCGAACTCGACCAGGCGCGCAAACAGTTCTATCGCAACATCTCGCACGAGCTTTCGACGCCCATGACGCCCATCGTCGGGTACGTCAAATTGCTGGGGGATCAGGAGTTGGGCCCGCTCAACGCCCACCAACTGAAAGCGGTGCGGGCCATCGACGAGTGTGCCAATCGCTTGCGCGGACTGATCGACAACCTTTTGGACGTGACGGCGATCGAGACCGACCGCATGCGCTTCATGTTCAAGGACTACGACCTGCACACGGTCGCTCAGCGAGCACTGGCGCGGTTTCGCACGGAGATGGAAAGCAAGGGGCTCAAGCTCGTCGTCGATGTCGCGCCCCCGCCGCTCAAGGGCGTCGGCGATCCCGAGCGGCTGGGGCGCGCGATCGAACAGCTGCTGGACAACGCCGCCAAGTTTACGCCCACGGGCGGCACGGTGCTGGTTCGCGTGGGACCACTCGACGAGGAGGAGTTCGAGATCCGCGTCGCAGACTCGGGTCCAGGGGTTCCCGAGGAAGCGAAGAATCGAATCTTCGAACCGTTCTTCCAAGCCGACGGCTCGGTGACTCGTTCGTATGGTGGGGCCGGCGTAGGGCTCGCGGTCGTTCGCGGGGTGGCGGTGGGGCACGGCGGTTCCGTGCAGCTGACGTCACCTGCAAACGAGGTCGCCGAAGGGCAGCGTTTGATGGGGGCGTGTTTCTCGGTGCGGTTTGCGAAACACGCGCGTGCCGCCTTGTCGCGACCGCGCTAACCGCTCGTATGCAGGAGCACTACTTCGACTGGAACAGCACGACGCCCCTGGCCGACGAGGTCTGGGAGGCCATGTTGGAGGCACGCCGCGATCTGTGGGGTAATCCCGCGAGCGTCCACGGCGCGGGACGGCGCGCTCGGGGCGAGGTCGAAAATGCGCGCGAGTATGTGGCAGCGACGTTGGGGTTTCACGCCCGTGACGTGGTGTTTACCTGTGGCGGAACCGAGGCCAACAACCTGGCGCTGCACGACGCACCTGCGCTCGTGGTCAGCCGGCTCGAACACCCGAGTGTGCTGGCACCCGCGGAACGTTTGGAGCGGAGCGGCAAACCGGTCGTGTGGTTACCCACGCCGGAAAGCGGTTGGATCTCCCCCCAAGCCGTGGCCGAGGGGCTCGAACGACTGCCAGAACCGCTCCGCCGGGGTGCCGTCGTGGCGCTGATGGCTGCCAACCACGAAACCGGGGTGCTCCAACCGCTGGAAGCCGTCGCACAGGTCGCGCACGCGGTTCAGGCCAGGCTCCACGTCGATGCGGTACAGCTCGTGGGCAAAGGCCCACACGACTGCCTGGATGCCGCCGACTCCGTCGCGCTCACGGCCCATAAGTTCCGCGGCCCCAAAGGCATTGGAGCGTTGCTCTACCGCGGCAAGGCGCCACACCCGCTTTTGGTCGGTGGTGCTCAAGAACGCGGGCTGCGCCCTGGCACGCAGGATGCGGCGCTCGCGGTTGGGTTCCGCGTAGCCCTGAGGCGTGCCGTCGAGCGGCCGGAACTGCGGGCCCACTTGCCGGCCCTGAGGGACGAGTTGGAGCGGAGGCTTGCCGACGTCGCGGTCCCGAACGTGACCGACGTGCCGCGCCTGGGACACGTCTCGAGCCTGACCTTCGAGGGAACTCCGGGACCCGAGCTCGCGGCCGCTCTGGACCTGGCCGGTTATCGCGTGTCGAGCGGGAGCGCGTGTTCGGCGGGAACCGAAGAACCCTCGCCGGTGATTGCAGCGATGCTCGGGAAACGACGAGCCGCGTCGACACTTCGCATCAGCTTGGGTGAAGACAGCGACGCCGAGGCGGTTTCTGGGTTGATTGACGCGTTGTATCGCGCACTTGGACGCTGATTATTGTGAATGGATCGCCGCCCACTCGAACGTTTTTGCCGGGCCGCTGAATCTCCTTCAAAAACTGGCCGTAACGACGCGAATCTGCATGGGAATTCGCGAGAGGACGGGACCGGGAGGCGATTCGTTTGAATGGATCGTTCAGGTGCTCGGAGACGCCTTCGATTGGCGCTGTCGACAGGCCTCGTAAAGAGCGAGCGCTGCAGCGACCGAAGCGTTGAGGGAGTCGATGGTGTGGGGCTGAACGAGGGTGGCGAGGTGCGTGCAGGAGCGCCGCACTTGTTTGCCCAAGCCTTTACCTTCTCCGCCTACCACGATGATCGTGGGTCCGGACAAGTCCACGGCGCCTAGAGACGTCGGCGCGTGAGCGTCCAGCCCAACCACCGTAAAGCCCAGGCTGACGGCGTGCGTCAGCGCGTTCGTCAACGAGGCGACCTTGCACAGCTGCGCGTGTTCGACGGCGCCCGCGGAGGCCCGGCTCATCGCCGCCGTGAGTGGCGCCGAGGCGTTTTCTCCCCACAACACCGGCGCCTTTGCCAAACCGACGGCGCTTCGCACCGTTGCGCCGAAATTCTGCGGATCGACGATGCCGTCGAGCGCCAGCAACAGCGGCGATTCGCCGGACAGGACCACTTCCAGGTCGGTGAGCTCCAACTCTGGGGCGAGCGCGAGCACGCCTTGATGGTACGTGCCTTTGGCTAGGCTATCGAGCTCCCCGCGGTCCACCCAGCGAACTGGGATCGACTGCGATGCCGCCAAACTCTCTACGCCGGCCAAGCGCGGGGTACCCTTCTGCAAGTAGACCCACTCGACCTGTTTACCCCAAACGCGAATAGCTTCGCGCACCGGTTGAACACCGGCCAAAATTCGACTCATGAAAGATGTTGCCCTAGCGGTTCCGTTGCGGCGCCGAGCATTTCGGCGCGGATCGACTGTGCGGCGAGGCTCGGATCTTTGGCATCGCGGATTGGTCGACCGACGACCAACATCGAGCTGCCGGCCTGCACGGCCGCGCCTGGGGTCGCCACGCGTTTTTGATCCCCCGCGTCGGCGCCCGCGGGTCGAACGCCAGGCGTGACCAGCACCGCCTGGGGGCCGAGGGTGCGGCGCAGGTGAGCGACCTCCTGGGGCGAACAGACGAAACCTCCGAGCCCTGCGGCGTGCCCCAGTCTCGCGAGATGGAGCGCTTGATCGGCGGGCGAGCGCGCGAAGCCGATCTCACCGAGTTCCGCCGCGTCGAGTGAGGTGAGCACCGTCACTCCGAGTAAGGTGAGGGCGGCGCCGCTCTTGACGACCGCATCGCAGGCAGCCTTCGACATGCGCGGTCCGCCCCCAGTGTGCACGGTCAAATAACTCACGCCCAGGTCACACGCGCGTCGCACCGCCCGATGAACCGTCTCTGGGATGTCGTGGAGCTTGAGGTCCAGAAACACGGGTTTGCCGAGCGCCACCACGTCTCGCACTACTGCAGGACCCGCCTCGACGAACAACTCGAGCCCGATTTTGAGCACATCCACGTGTGACCCGACTTGTTTTGCCCCGGCGAGGGCGCTCGCCACGTCCGGGTAGTCGAGGGGATAACAGAGCAACGGTTTCGTCATGGACGTGCCGACTTGCTCAGAAGCAATCGCACATCGGATCGTGCGGGTCGCAGTTGCAGCTCTTTTTGGGAGCAGGCGCGGGCTTGGGCGAAGGCGAAGGTTTCGCTCGGTCCGCGCCACCACCGCCACCACCTCCGGCGCTGCGGGAAGGCGTGGACTTCTTCAGGTCCTCGATGTCCCGGCGGATCTTCTCTTGGGCTTCTGGGGTGTTTGCTGCCAAGAGTTGGGCCTGCAGATCCTGTAGTTTCTTCTCGTATTCTGCGAAGCGCCGCTCCGATTCTTCCTGAGCAGCTTTGGCTTCAGCGGCGGCCGCTTCGCGCGCCTGTTGCGCTTCGACTGCTAGCCGTGCTTGTTCGGCAGCTTCGGCGGCGCTCTTGCGATATAGGTAGATCCCGCCGCCGACCGCGAATACCAGCGCCAAACCGATGCTGGTCACCATCAGCTGCAAGCGCCGTTTGGCCTTGTCTTGTTTGAGAGATAGCAGCTGGGCTTCGTGCGCCTGCTTCTCTTTCATGGCGCGGAGCTTGGCCTCGTTTTCTGCTTCCGCTTTGGCTTTCTCGAGCTCTGCGGCGCGAATTGCCTCGAGGCGAACTTGCTCCTCGCGGAGACGGGCTTCTTCGGCGCGGATGCGCTCTTCCTCCAGACGACGCAGCCGCTCCTCTTCTTCGCGTTTGGCGCGTTCCGCGGCCAAACGTGCCTCCTCGGCAGCTCTTACCGACGCAGCCTTCCGTGCGGCCTCGGCTTGGCTGCGGTCTTCCTCGAGCCGCATCAGCTCGTTCAGGGAGAAGAGTACGGAACTTTCTTGTTTGTCGGCCATGACGGGGAGCGCTCCTAGAGAAACCTGCAGAACTGAAACTGCTGAAAACGATCTGGTGGTGGTACCGGGATACTCCGGCTCGAAACGTACTGAGTTGGGAACCGAGCTCCGCTCGGTGCACCAGCCCTAACGGATCCACTTAGCAATCGCTGAATTCGTTCGTCAAACGGATTGCAGTGAGCGCGAACAGCATAGCCGATCGCGCTTCAAAGTTGGATAAGTTATGATGAGCGGCCCATTGGCCAGTGGCGGCGAGGGTTGGGCTATTCGCGCCAGAAGATCTTCCAGGGGTTGTGTTTGAGATCTCGAAGCAACTCTTGGAGGTCGTCGTAGATGGCTTCGTCCGCGAGGAAGGCCCCCAAGTTGCCCTTGCCGGCGCGGATGTCGTCCAAGACTTGGTTGGCGCCTTTGGCGGCCTGGTTGGCATTCTTGGTGAGGTCGCGAGCGTCGGCGGTGATCTCCGTGTAGCGTTTGAGTTGTTCGTCACTGCCGAGCACCTCGGCGACGTGGTTGACGTCGCCGACCAGCGCGCGGGACTCGGAAAGCAAAGGGGGTAACTCCCGTTCGACGGCGACCGAGCTCGATTCGAGATTCCGGATGATGCGATGGATCCGCGGGTTGTCGATGTACTGCTCGCGGGCTGCGGTTAGGGCGCTATTCGATTGGTCGCTCAAGGTCTCGACGTTCGTCACGATGTTGTCGAGCTTCTTCGAGTTGCGGTCGAAGAACTCGCCGCTTCCCTTCAAGGTGCGGTGTAAGCCGTCGAATGTCTCGCGGATCTTACCATCGTTTTCCGAGATCGCCAGGTAGGTGCGGTGAAGCAACTCGTAGGCTTCGCTCAGGAGCAGGTCGAGACGTGGTGGGCTAACACCTTGCACCTGCGCACCGTCCTGCAGCGTTGGCGCGGTGGCTGTGCCCGGATCGACGGCGAGGAAGAACTCGCCGAGCACGCCCTGGGTCGAGACCACCCACTTGGAGTCGGTGTGAATCGACGACTGATACTGGTTCTCGAGCTCGGCCACGACGCGGATCAACGTGTTGTTGGCGACCGCGTCGGGCGCGCCACCACGGAACTCGATCGCCGAGACCTTGCCGATGCGTACCCCCGCGAGGCGCACCGGGGCCCCCGCCTTGAGCCCGCCCGGATTCGTGAAATCGACGTTCACGCGGTAAGTGGGCTGAAAGTTGAGCCCGCCCATGATCACGATGAACCCCGCGAGCAGCCCGAACGCGACCAAGATCAGGATGCCTACTTTCACCTCGATGCTGCGGCTTTGGCTCATGGCGCCTCGTCATAGCAGGTTTGCCCCGAACCGGAATAGTTTGCGCGGGGCGGGGCGCGGGGCGTCGTTCGAATTGGGCACCGCCGCGACGTGTGGGATGGGGAGCCAACGTCGGAAGGAGGTGGGAGGGAGCCGGTAAGTGTCTCACAGGGCTGGGCCCAACCCAGACCGAGGTGGTTCGGACGGGGGACGGTCGAGCTCGGGGGCCCGGGCTCAGAACTCCATGGGCCCGCTGCTCCGGCCGTTGATGAACTGCTGAACGATCGGGTCGGGGGCGGCGCGGAAATCGTCGCGGGTGCCGAGCAGGCGTACGTTGCCTTGGTACAACATCACGATGCGGTCGGCGATCGAGAAGATCGACGTGAGATCGTGAGACACGACGATGCTGGTGACGCCGAGCGTGTCGCTGAGCTCTCGGATCAGGTGGTCGACGCGACGTGCGCTCACCGGATCGAGGCTCGTGGTCGGTTCGTCGAACAAGACGTACTGAGGGTCCAAGGTGAGCGCGCGGGCGATCGCGACGCGTTTTCGCAGCCCGTCGCCGAGCTCGGGCGGGTAGCGATCGGCGAACGTCTGCATGTGCACGATTTCGAGCCGCTTGTAGGCTTCGTGGAGGGCCTCGGCGGGCGCGAGGTTGCGATGTTTGCGCAAGGGCAACGCGACGTTCTCCGCGCACGTCATCGAGTCGAACAACGTCGAGTGTTGAAACACCATCGCGCAGCGCTTGCGCACCGGGTACATCTCGGCTTCCGTCAGCTTACTGACCTCGCGGTCCTCGAGCCAGATCTCGCCTTCGTCAGGGGCTATCAGGCCGATCAAGTGCTTGATGAGCACGCTTTTGCCGACGCCGGACGCGCCGATGATGAAGAACACCTCACCCTCGTGCACGTCGAAACTCACGCCCTTCAGGACGGCTTTGGTGCCGAAGGTTTTCTTGACGTTGCGAAAGGAGATCACGGGGCGTTGAGGGGAGCGGCCGATCAGGGCCGTAAAGAGTCGGCGCAGACACGGTTGCGACCGCCTTGTTTTGCTGCGTAGAGGCGCTCGTCGGCGCGCTGCGTGAGCGCGTCCCGGGTAAACTTGTGAGACATGTCGGGGCTGGCCCAGGCAACCCCGACGCTGACCGTCACCGGGATGCGTTGGTCGCCGAAGTCGATGGGTGTCGCGCTGACCGCTGCGCGGATGGTCTCGGCGAGGGCGCGGCTCGTCTCGATCACCGTCGAGAGCTCCTTCGACCACAGTAGGACGGCGAACTCTTCGCCGCCCAGACGCGCGACGAAGCTGCTCTCGGGCAAGAGCTCGGCCACGCGTCGGGCCAACGAGCGCAAAACGGCGTCTCCGCCACCGTGGCCGAACGAATCGTTGATGCGCTTGAAGTGGTCGGCGTCGAGAAACAAAAGGCCGAGCGGAGTCTGGGCCTGGAGATGGGTGGTGAGCTGCTCGTCGAAATAGCGGCGGTTGTAGATCTCCGTGAGGCCGTCGTGAGACACCAGGCGGAACACCTCGTCGTGATAGGCGGCCTCGGCGTTACCCTGGGCTAGGTACTTGACCATGACTTGCCCAAATGAGATTCGGTCGCCGTCGGCCAAGATCCGGTCGCGGATGCGACGGTCGTTGACGTAAGTGCCGTTCGTGGAACCGAGATCGACGAGCAGCGCTTGCTCGTCGCCGACCACGAGCCGTGCGTGGTTGCGGCTGACCAGGTCACTCACCAGCATGATGTCACACGTGGGTTCTCGACCAACCTCCATGCGCCCCGGACGCAACGCTACCTTGTGACCCACACGTTCGCCAGCGATGAACACGAGGCACGCCGCGTTACCCGACGGCTTGCCCGCGGGGCGATCGACGCGCGTATCTCCGAGGACTCGCGTGGGATGGTTGGATGGTTTTTGGGCCCGGTCGGACATGGGACGGCGTTATTCGAACAGAAAATACCCGATACTCGTGATGATGAAGTTGAGAATGATGATCGCCAAGCTGGAGTTTACGACGGCTCTGGTGGTTGCGCTGCCCACACCCTCGGAGCCGCCCCGAGTCGATAGCCCGCAATAACCGCTAACGACGGGAATCGTCGCGCCATAAGCCACGGCTTTGGTCAGACCGATGGTGATGTCGCCGGCGTCGACCTCGCGAAAATCCAGAAACGTGTCGGGATTGACACCGAAAAACACGTCAGCGGTGATGGCGCCGGTCGCGACCGCGACGCTGCCGGCGATGACCACGAGCACGACGGTCATGACGATGCTGGCGACGAACCGCGGGCGGATCAGGTAGTCGATGGGGTCGGTCGCGCACATGTGCAGGGCGTCCACCTGTTCGGTGACCACCATCGAGCCGATTTCCGCGGCGATGCCGGCGCCGACCCGCGTCGCGAGCATCAGCGCGCTGATGCTGACGGCGAGATCTTTGACCAGCAACTCGAGGTAAGTCGTGCCGAGCTGGGTCATGTCCGGGATCACCCGCAGCAGCTGCAGCCCTGCCTGGTAGACGACGATCATGCCGATGAAGCCCATCACCACGCACAAAAAGACGAGCGACTGGTTGCCCATCGAATACATGTAGCCGAACGCGCGCCGAGGGTCGGATTTGCCGGTAAAGGTGTACAGCAGGGTCCGCGCGAAAACCGAATACATCTGCCTGCCAGCGCCGTACAATCCGACGACCACGGTGCCCATGCCGAACAACACCGAGCGTGGCCGCGCGGGCGAGCGTTCCGAAAGCGAAGCTTCGCTCATAACGGGCCTTCGATTTCTCCGCGCAGGAACTGACGTACCGCCGGGTGTCTGGCGTCGAAAGCTTGTTCCGTGGTTCCTTGGAAGATGAGCTCACCCTTGAGCATCATGCCCACGTAGTCGGTGATGGGAAGGAGCCGGTCGATGTCGCTCGAAACCATGAGCACGGTGGTTTCGTGCTCCTGTTGTTCGGCCCGCAACAGCTCGAACAGCTTCTGACTACTCACCGGGTCGAGGCCCGCCGCCGGCTCGTCGTAGAGCACGATCGGGGCTTGGGTGATCGTGGCGCGCGCGACGCCGACACGCTTCTTTTGACCGCCGCTTAGTCCGGCGGGATAACGCTGCTCGAAACCCGGTAGGCCGACTTGCTTCAGGCGTGCCGAAACCCGCGGCGCGGCTTCTTGGGGACCGAGACCCAGGAGTTGGCGTAGCGGGAAGGCGATGTTCTCTTCCACGGTCATGAAGTCGAACAATGCGTTGTTCTGAAACAACATGCCGATGCGTTTGCGGAGTTCGAACAGGGCCGTTTGGTCGAGGCCGTCGACGTCCGTGCCGTCGACCACGACGGAACCCGCCGTTGCGGCGAGCAGCCGCGGGATCAACTTGAGCAAAACGCTCTTTCCGGACGCGCCCGGTCCAACCAGACCGAACAACTTGCCCTTGGGGACGTGCAGATTGACGTTCCTGAGGACCGGTTGGTCAAAGCTGAGGCTGACGTTCTCCAACCGGATCAATTCAAGACTCCAAAGGTGCCGTCAAGTCGCGTCGGAGTGGGCGGCGCGGTGCACCTTGGCGCGCTGCCAAATGAACAGCACGAAACCCACCAGAAGGATGTTTACCAGGGCCAACGCTGCCAGCAGCGCCTTGAGTGTCGGCACGGAAGATTGACTGACGGACACCGGGCCGAGCTGAACCACCGATTGCCCCGTCTCCGTCTCACCGCCGACGACGGGCTGCATCACGACCGCGACGCGTTCGAGCGCGAGACCAGCGACGGCCCCGGACACCAAGCGCTGGACCTCGGTCGCGGGAATGGGGGGATTGGCGCCGCGGTGACGGACCAGCACCGAAGCGGTCGCTAGGCGCGGCTCTTCGGTGAGCAGTGGATCGGACTCGGGGACCGCCAAGTGTACACGCACGCTGAGCACGCCGTCGACGTCGCGCAGACTGCGTTCGAGCTCACCCGCGGTACCCACGACGAGCCGCGCGTGTTCGGAGGACTTGCTGGCGATCAACCCCGTCTCACCGAGGCTGGCTAAGATCCCCGCGCTCTCTGGGGATGGCAAGCCGCGGCGTTGCAGCGTCTGGAGCGCGGAGGCAACTTCGGTAGTGGGCACCTCGACGAGGAACCTACCCTCGGTTTGCGCGTCCGGTTTCTTCGTGGCACCGATGTTGGCATCGCTCAAGGCCAGCACCACGCGGTTGGCCTCGGGTTCACTCAGCCCCTGTGCGACGGAGGCCGAACACCCCGCGCTCACCAGCGCGAGGGCCAAACAGGCCGAGTGTCGAAGCGGGCACGAGTGGGAGTGACGGTGGAGATTCACGCCCGGCTATTCTGCCGCAAAGTTCACCCGAACGACATCCAGTTTCGGATGCGACGGGAAGTTCAGGCCGCGAACGGCGCTGGCGATGCAGCTCCGCGAAGGGTGATTGGGGGTCGTGGAAACCGTTACGCCGACGGCGCGACCCGATTGGACCGCCACGCAGATGTTCACCGCAACACTGCTCGGCACGCCGCAGTGAGAAAAGTAATTGCCGGAGTTCATGATGCCCGCGTACTGGCCGCGGCTGATGTCCGCCTGCCCGCCGGTCATTTTAATCTCCTCGACGTAGGCGGCTTGCGCGCCTTCGCAGCTCTGACCGCCGGCCAACTGCGGGACCCCGCCAGAGGTGCCCACGACGCGCGAGCCTTTGGCTCCGCCACCCTTTTTGTCGGACTTGATCGCACCCTCGGCCTCGATGTTGCTGACGGCCTCGGTTTGGATCGCGACCTCGTCTGACCGCGTGCCCTTCTGGGTAACGAACCAGAACGCGGCGCCGCCCAGGATTGCGAGCAGCACGGCCAAGCCGATGAACAATTTGCCGCGCGTGCGTTTCGTCTCCTGCGCCACCCCCGCGTGCACGGCTGCCTTCTCTTCGATGATCGCCTTGTGACGATGGGCGTGTTCGGCGAACGGAGCGAAGTCGGGCCAATCCTTGATGGCTCGCTCCTCACGGGTCTCGGAATTCTGAAGCGTGTCCTCGCGACTGAAGGAGTGCGTGCGCAGTTGTTGAAGGAGCTCGACCGCGTTGAACGGACCGTGGTCCATCCCGTCTTTGACCACGACGTAGCGAGGCGTAGGGTCTGCTTCCAGGCGCGCCTTCAAGGCCGCGAGTTGGGCCGTGGCTGCGTCGGTGGGGGCGGCCTTGGGGGCTGCAACCACCGCGGGTGCCAACGCCGCGGGCGCCAGGCCACCCGGTGCGCGGCCGACAGCGGCGGGTGCCGGTCGCTGGGCTCCCGGCGTGGTTTGAGCCTGTGCATTGGCGGCGCGAGGTTGAGGGTGGGCGGCCGCTGGTGGTAACATCGACAGTGAGACATCGATTTCCACGCCGTCCACTTTGTCGAGCAAGTTGGAATCGGCCGCTGGTGGTGGCGGCACCGTCGGCTTGGGGGACAACCCGTAGAGCGCTTGCGCTAGGGCATGAAGGTCCGCTGGACGGTGGGCTGGGTCACGGATCAACGCTTTGGCCAGAATCACTTCGACGGCGGACGGTAAGTCGGGGACCAGCTCCGTAGGCCGTTTCATTTGTGGCCCCACGCTCATGCCCGTGAGCAACTCGTACAGGATGGCGCCGATCGCGTAGACGCTGGCGCGGGGGTCGCCGAGTTCGTTGGGCAACGTCTCCGGTGGCAAACACGCCTGGTCGGCCAACACTCGGGGTAGCTCTGCTGCCAACTCTCGAGAAACCGTGAAACCGTTGGGTCCGCGAATCACGTTCGAGGGGTAAACGTAGAGCCCGAACCCTTGCCGGTGCACTTCGGCCACGTTGACACACAGCTGGACCACGATGTCCACCGCTGTGGCGAATCCGATCGGCTTGCGTTCGCTCCGATGAGTCTCAATGAATTGCCTGAGGTTAAAGCCCGGAATCGCGAGCGCGCTCGCAGCAGAACCAGTCATCATCGTCTCTCCAACACTATCAATCGTCCGATCCAGGGTCCAGCCCCATGGCCTGGGGATTGCGTTGCGACCGTGGTTCTTGGACGGCTACCATCGAGTACCCGTTGAGCTCTCGTCACGGCAATTACGCCCGAGCGGCCCAGCGTTCGTGAAACATTTCACTCGCAGGGCAGTTTGGTCGGGCCACGGCCCAGTAGTCCGACAGTGATTGTTGAGGGTTGGTCTTTCCAATGCCGTTCAAGGGTCGCGGATTGCGGGGGCTGGACCGCGCATGATAGCGTCTCGCGCGTATGGATCCCCGCCACCAGGAAGCCCTGATTCAAAGGCTGATCTCCAACCCTCACGATCAAGCGGCCATCGCCGAGGCTCACGCCGCAGGGCAGCAAGACCCAGAAGGTTACGGCAAGCTCTTGGAGCGCGTCGGCCTGGGTACCCCGGAACCGGCTCTGGCGAGCCACTGGCTCAACGAGGCAGCCAACGTTTGGATGACTACCTTCAACGATGCGCCACGCGCCGTTGAAGCGTTGCTGCAGGCGCTCGATCGGGACCCAAGTGGGGAAACCGCCTACTCCAGGCTCCAGGAATTGTACCGTGCGAGTACGGATCCAGAACAAGCGACGGTACTCCTCGAGCGCCGGGCGTACGCGTATGTGGTTCACGCGGCCCAGGACCCCAGTTTGGTGCCAGCTGCCGTCGCGTGTTTGAAAGAGGTCGGGCGCCGCACCGAGAAATCGGACCCGAAACGTTCACGCGCTGCATTGGGTAAAGCGCTCGCGCTCGAGCCGGGTGACGCGCTGGCCATCTACAACCTTCGCGAGGCCCACAAAGCTGCCGGCGAGTTCGCCGAAGCGTTGCCGTTGTTTGGCGCTGAACTCGCCTTGGAGTCCGATCCAGAGCGCCGCAAAGCGTTGAGCTTCGACGAGGCCGAGGTCGCGAAACGTGCGAACTTGCCCGATCACGGCTTCGAAGCACTAGCCCGACTGTCGGGCGAGCACCCCGAAGACGTGGTGCTGAAGGCGCAAGTTGCGGGGTGGTTGTTGGAGGTTCACAGGGCGGGTAGCGCAACCAGCCCGTCGAACAAAGAACGCGCCGGCAGGTTCTTCGTCGACCTCGCGGAGATGTATCCCGGCGAACACGGACTGGCGTATTCGATGTGCGCGCTCGAACTGATCCCGGGAGACGACCGAGCGGTCCAGCTCGCGATGTTCTACGCCGAGCAGCTGCACCGCTTGCCGGAGGTCGCGGTGTTGGCCGCGGGTTACGTCGCCGCCAACCCGAGCGGCGTGATGGCCGCCCAGGCTCGCCAAGTCGCCGGCGACGCGCGCCCTCCTCAGGCGCCACAAGCGCAAGTCACCCACGGCAGCCAGGCGTCGTTCTCCGCGGCCCAGGCAACCCACGGCAGCGTGGCGGCCGCCAACCCCGCGTTTGCGGCGAGTGGCCACGAATCGGTGGACGATCTGCTGGAGCGCGCGGACTCCCTCGCGAAGAAGAGTCGCAAGAACGAAGCGATTGCCACGTTCCACCAGGTGTTGGCTCTGGATCCGACCAACGCCGATGCGCTCGCGTATCTTGCCGATCAATTGCCGCTCAAGCGCAAGTACGGCGAGTTGAGGGACGTCCTCATGAACGCGGCTGCGTCGCCCAACGCCATGTTCGAAGACCGCGCGCGTTGGCTGCGTGAAGCGGCGGACCTGTCCGAAAATCAACTCCGGGATCTCGAGGGCGCAGTCGCTGCGTGGCAGCGACTGGTGAGCGTCGAGCCCGACAACCACGCCGCCTACGACCAACTGCGCCGCTTGCTCGAGCGCGCCAAACGCTGGGACGAGCTGGCCGCGGTGCTCGCGAACGAGGCAGAAAACACCGAAGACGTCGAGGCGCGCATCACCATCGAGCGCAGCCTGGCGCGCGTGCACTGGGAACACCGCAAGGACGCAGCAGCTGCGGGTGAAGCTTGGGCCCGCATCGCCGCATTGTCGCCCGGTGACGAAGACTCGCTGAGTGAGGCAGTGCGGTTCTTCGAGACCGCACAGCGGCCCGACTTGGCGGCGGACGCCTTGGCCCGCCACGTCGCTTCGATCGACGACGTCGTCGCCAAACGTGATCTGTACATCAAGCTCGGCGATCTGCGCGCCGTGCGTGGCCAAGCCCGCGAGGGTGGTGAAGCGTTGGCGGAGGGCGCCGCCGAGCTCCGCGACGTCACGTTGTGGTCCCGTGCCGAGCATTACTTCGTGCACGCCAAGGCGTGGGAGCAGGCCTCGAACGCTGCCGACGAACAAGAGCGGCTCACGGCCGACGCCGAAGAGAAGTCCAAGCTACTGGCTCGCTCGGCGAGCTACTTGCTCCAACTAAACGAACGCGACGAAGCCGTGGCCAGACTCGAACGCGCCGTAGATTTGGCGCCGACCGCCGACGACTACGCGACGGCACTCGAGCAACAGTTGATCGCTGCGGGACGCGTCGGCGAGGTCGCGACCCTGTTCTTGACGCGCGCCGAACGTTTGACCGACCCAGCAGCACGCGTCGCGCTCCGCAAGCGTGCCGCGAAGGTGCAACGCGAGCACTTGAACGACGTCGTGTCGGCGCGTGCGAGCTACGTGATGGTGCTGCGGGACGCGCAAGATGCCGAGACGTTGTTGTGGCTGGCGAACGATGCCGAACAGCGCAAGGACCTGGACGGTGCAGCGGCCTACCTGGCGCGCCTCGTCGATGCCGAAGCCGAGTCGTCGCAGCGCGTCGAGTTCGCTCTGCGCGAAGCCAAGCTGCGCGCGCGTGGTCTCGGCGACGTCGAAGCGGGCGTCGCGCGACTGCACTTCATCTTGGACACGCTCGACGAAAACCACGAGCCGGCCATGACCGAGATCGCCGACCTCGAGCAATCTCGCGGCAAGTACCGTGAGGCGGCCGACATCCTCGAGCGCCAATTCAAGAGCACCAAGAGCGACGAAACGCGCCTCGAGGTAGCAGCTCGTTTGGGTGAGCTCTACGAACGGCGCCTTGACCTCCCGCACGAGGCCATCCGCGTGCTCTCGTTCGTGCACGACGCCGACCCTGGGGACTTCGACGCCACCCAGCGGTTGTGTCGTCTCGCCGAGGAGAACGAGAAGTGGGACCTCGTCGCTGAGCTGATGCAGGAGTTGGTCACGGTCGAGGGCGATGCCGACGAAGCCAGCCGCATGACCCGCCGTTTGGCGTCGGTCTTTTCCGACAAGTTGGGCCAGGGCGACAACGGGCTGCGCGTGCTGGCCGAAGCTGGTGAACGCGGCGACGGTGCTTGTCGCGAAGCCTTCATCGAACTCGGAGACCGCTTGGGTAAGCCCGCGGAGGTCGCTCGTCACCTCGTCGCCTGGTACAAGGCCGAGGCTCCTTCGGAGGCGCGTTCGGAAGCGTTGATGGCCGCGTTTTCGCGGTTCGTCGCGAGTGAGAGCGACGCCGAGGCGATCGAAGTCGCGAAGGAGCTCGGCAAGAGCGACGCCGCCACGCCCACGGTGGGTGAGACGCTCGAGCCGATAGCGCTGCGCGCCAAGGACCTCGAAGCGCTGCGCCTGGCTCACGGACTGCGTGCCGCAGACTTGCCCCCCGAACAGCGAGCCGTCGAACTCGTCCGTCAAGCCGAGGTTTTGGCTGCGGCGGAGGTCAGCATCGAGGACGCGATAACCCACGGCGAGACCGGGCTCGCTGGCGTCGCTCCGACCGAAGTCGAACCACTGTTGGCGCGTTTGTCCGCGTTGGCTACCGACGTGACCTCCAAGGTCGCCGTCTACGAGCGGCAGATCGCTCGGTGTACGACGCCGGACACGGCCCTTCCGGCGTTGTGCCGAGCCGCCGAGGTCGCCGTGGAACTCGGAGACTCGGAACAAGCCAGCACGTTCTTCCAGTTGGCGTTTGCCGGTAGCGTGCCCGAGGAAGGGTTGGAGCAAGTCGTGGAGCTCGTGCGAGCCATGGACAAGCGTCGCACCGGTGAGACGACGACGAGTCTGCGTCAGGTCTTGGCCGAGGCGCTTGCAGCGGGAGGCCAAGGCGCGCGCGACGGCGGCAAGACGCGCAGTCGGATGTTGCGTCGGGCGGCCAAGATTGCCGCCTTCGAGCTGCGCAACAGTGAGCGCGCGTTGGCGTGGGTTGGTGACGCGCTCTGCCAATTCGTCGACGCCGAATCGTTGTCGACGCTCAACGACGTCGCTGCTTCGGTGGGTGATTACCAAGTTGCAGAGACGGTGGCGACGCGGGCCTTGTCCGAGGTGTTCGACGGACCGCAGGTGCGGGAGCTGTTGCGTTACCGCGCGGATCTGCGGCAAGACCAATTGGACAACCTCGCGGGCGCCGCAGAAGACTTGCGTCGGCTCCACGACCTCAACCCCGCAGATTTCGAGGTCAACACGCGGCTCGCGACGATGTACGACGAACTCGGCGACTACCTCGGCATGGTCAAGCTTTACGAAGACCAGATCTTGCGCAGTCGTGACCAGGCCTTGCGCGCGGATCTGGCGCGCACGGTGGCCCGGCTTTGGCAGAACAAACTGAACGATCCGCGCGAGACGGCCGACGCTTGGCGGCGTGTCCTGCGCTTCAACGCCACCGACGAAGAGGCCAAGCAAGGGCTCGCCAAGGCCAAGGCCGGTATGCTCCAGGCGCGCCCGGCCGAGTCGAGCGCCGTGCCCCCGCCCGTGGTCGAAGCTCCGCCGCCACCGTTCGTCGGTGTCTCACCGTCCCTCGGTTTGGATGCGCCGGAGGTCGATCAAGCTCCCGTCGTGCCGCCGTTGCCGCAGGTGCACACCGAATACACCCGTTCCGACATTGCCGATACTGCGGTTGCGGAACCGGGCACGGTACCGGAAGAGGTTAGTGAGTCTGCCCCTCCGCCGTCGGCAGTCGGCGAGGTGGGGGACGAAGGTGAACTCGCAGACGAAGCCGCACCGGCGAGCGAAGAGGCGGACGACAACGCCTTCGGCGGCGACGTCCGCCGGGAGTCGATGCAGCCCCCAGCCGTCGCATCGGAGCCGGACGAGATTGCCGGGCAGGAGCCGGAAACCGACGCCGACGACGCTTTTGCTGCGCCAGAGACCGATGAACCTCCGGCGGTCGCCCCACCGGAAGTCGCGCCTACCGACGAGGAGAGCCCGTGGATTGAGGACGAGGTCGCCGTCTCGAACGCACCGCAACCCGACCCCTTCGCAGCCGAGGCGGCCGCGGACGTCGAGGTCGAGGACGCCGAGATCATCGATGAAGTCGACGAGGTCGAGGCAGAAGACGAACTCGACGCGCTCGTGACCGCTCGCCCTGGCGGCGCGCCGCCTTCACGTCGCGCGCCGACGAATACCGGTGATATGCCGAAACCGCCGCCGCCTCCGAGCTTGGCGCCCCGCAAGGAGTAGCAAGTTGCCCCGAGTCCAACGGGCGGCCGTTTCAGACGCACAAGGTAGCTGCGGGTGCTCGTGCTTCGAGGGACGCCCACCGGCCTAGAGTCAGTGGGTGGTTCTCCCCGAGCTCGTGCCCCGCGGGTAACCCCCACGCGCAGGGCAACCCCCATTGAGCCGACAAGTCCGTAAACACTTGGCGCGCCGTGACGCGGTGCTGTCCGGGGTTACTGGCGCTCACCTGTCCCACGACGATGCCGGACACTCGGGACAGGTGCCCCCCGCGGCGCAGCGCCGAAAGCATGCGGTGGATCCGATACGGCGGCTCGGCGACCTCCTCGAGAAAGAGCAGTGCTTCGGGCGGTGGGGACCACTGTCCTGAGGCACATAGGTCGTGAAGGACGGCCAGGTTACCACCGACGAGCACGCCTTCTGCCGTCCCCGGGTTGAGCGTCTCGAGTTGCCAACGTTGGGCTCGCAGCGGCGCCAAAACATGGGCGAGCCAGCGTTCGCGCACTGCCGCGCAACCGACGCCCAAAGACGTGACGTTCGACGCGTGGATTGACGGCAGCCCGCAGCTTTGCCAACGTGAGTGTAGCGCCGTGATGTCGCTGAATCCCACCAGCCACTTGAACGGGTACGATTGCGGTGACCACGCGGTGCTCAAGGACCGTTCGAGGAGGTCAGCGCAGCCCACGCCACCTCGGGCGCAGACGATGACGGTTGCTTCGGGGCAGGCGAGGGCGCTGGACAAGTCCGCTACCCGGGCCTCGGGACTGCCGGCGAGAAAGCCGCTGCGCTCGAATACGTGAGTTCCCAAGCGGACGCGGAAGGTTTCGGCGAGAAAGCCCAATCCGCGAAAGAACAACGTGCGATCGAACGGGCCCGCCGGAGCAATCACCCGGATCACGTCGCCGCGACGCGGCGGAGCGAGTCGCGGGGTCTCGGAAAGGGGGGACCTCGACGTCAAAGCGGCAGTTTCGTCTGTATTGGGGTTTTCCTGGTTTGCCAAGCCGCTACCTTGGGTTTATAGGGCCGTGTCGAATGGTTCGCTCGAGTTGGGTTTTGGCGTTAGTGTGCGCCTGTTCTTCAGGCAATGCGCAACGGCCGGCGGGACCACCTCCCGTTTACGAACCCCGACCGCTCGTGAGTTACGAGCCTCCCGTGTCGGGCACCGGGGCCGCGCCGGACCCCGTGGATGCGTTGCTCGAGGGGCCTGCCCCTGGCGCGGCGAACGAGCCCCCCCCAGGCACCGCACTTTCGGAGGCACCACAGCCACCTCCATCGGCAATCCCGTCCGCGCCTGCGCCGTCGGCGGCCGATCCTTCAACCACCTCCGCGGCGGCCACCGTTCCCGCCCCCGTTAATTCAAAACCATGAGCAACGCTCCCAAGAAGTCCATTCCTCGTCCCGGCCGCAAACCTGCTGCACCGGAGTCCGCTGCGGCGCCTACGCCGAGCACGGCAGCGCAGCCCAGCGAAAGTCAGCAGATCGCCTTGCTCGCTGCGCGCGCCGGGCTGGACAAGAAGGCCACGGGCGTCGAGATCATCGACGTCATGGGCAAGGTCGACTACGCCGACTACTTGGTCTTGATGACCGGCGCGAGTGACCGCAACGTCGCCGCCATCGCCCAGGAGGTCGACGGCGCGCTTTCCAAGGCAGGGTTCCGTTCGATGTCAGTCGAGGGGCTGCCGGCGGCTCAATGGGTGCTCATCGACTTCGTCGACGTCGTGGTTCACGTTTTCCAAAAGGACGTGCGCTCACTCTACGATCTCGACGGGTTGTGGATGGACGCCGAACGGGTGCCGATGCAGACCGACGCAGTCACCGGCGCGGTCGACTCGAGCGACGTCTCACCGGCTATCGCGGCGTCACCGCGTAGCCGAGCCAAGGCGACCAAGCGGCCCACCAAAAAGGCCAAAGCGGTCGGATCAAAAGCCGCGGCGCGTCGCTCTCCAGGCGGCGCCGCTTCGAGCGCGCGCAGCTCGAGTGCCCAGCGGGGCGCAGCGAGTCGCAGTAGCGCCGGCGGTCGTGCTGGCAGCTCACGGACCGCGAGCGGCAGCGCACGCGGCCCCGCTCGAAGCTCGACGACGGCCAAGCCAGCTCGAAAGTCGAAGGCGAGCAAGGGCGCGAAGTAACTCGTCGTGCGCATTGCGGTTCTGGCAGTGGGCAAGATCAAAGAGCCCGCCCTCGCCGAGATGTGTGAACACTACGCCAAGCTGATTGGGCGACACTGTCCGGTCGAGGTGAAAGAGCTCAAGAACGACGCGGCGCTCCGAAAGGCGGTGTTGCCGGGCGATACCGTGGTTGCGCTGGAGGTGAACGGCACCGCTTTCACGAGCACCGCCTTTGCGAAACAGATCCAAGACTGGGTCGAAGGCGGCGGGAGTCGGCTGGCGTTTCTGATTGGGGGTGCCGAAGGACTCCCGGCTGACGTATCGGCGTCAGCCCACCGGCGAATCAGCCTCTCCAAGATGACGTTGCCCCACCGCTTGGCGCGAGTGATCTTGCTCGAGCAGGTGTATCGGGCGTTTTCGATTTGGCGGGGGGAGCCCTACGCGCGCGAAGACTGATCGTGCCGGGTGATCACGGCTGCTTCTTGCGCGTCTTGGTGAATACGTAAGCGATGCCGATGGACACGCCGTAGAGCATAATCAGCGGAACAGCCATCAGGAACTGGCTCAGCAGATCCGGCGGCGTGAGCACCGCAGCCAACACGAAGGCCAGGACCACGAAGTAGCGGAAGAACTTGATCAGGTGGGTGTGATCGATGAGTCCGGCCACGGTCAGGAAGAACGCGACGACCGGCAGCTCGAACACACCTCCAAAGACCAGTAACATCTGAGTGATGAACGACACGTAGTCGTTCACCATGATGGTCGGCTCGATCTCGAAGCCCGCCACGCCATCGACCGGACCGGCGAACGACAGCAAGTAGCGAAACGCGATCGGGAACGCGAAGCGCATGCCGAAGTAGGCGCCGCCAGCGAACAACGCAGTAGAGGCCACGACGAAGGGGATCGCGAAGCGCTTTTCCCGTGAATAGAGGCCAGGCGCGACGAACGCCCAGAGCTGGTAGAAAATCAACGGCAGCGCGAGCACGACCCCGGCCACCAGAGACAACTTCAGGTACGCGATGAACAAGCCAGCCGGGTCCGGGAAGTTCAGCGTGGGGGCCTTGGAGAGCTGCAGCTCTGCCCACGCCTCTCGGAACGGCGTGACCAGCCAGGACAAGATCGCCTCACGGTACGTCCAAGCGACGCCCGCGCCCGCCAATGCGGCAAGGATCATCTTGATCAAGCGCGACCGAAGTTCGTCGAGGTGTTCCCAAAACGTCATCCCCTCTTCGGGAGCTTCTTCGTTGTTCTCCGGCATTGACTTAGGTGCACTCGAGGTGGTCATGGGATCAGGAAACCGATGGGGCGACGTCACTCGAGGAGGGTGAGACGGGGGCTTTGGTCGTGTCTTCCGGAGGATGACTCGGTGACTCGGGCGGTGGGCTCGGCGACGCTGCTTCGGAAGCAGACTCTGCCACGTGTACCGTTGAGCCGTCGACCTGCGGTTGCGGGGTTGCGGGCGCATCCTCCGGCGCCACGTTCGTCACGGCGGCAGGTTGTACCTCTGCAGGTTGTGCCTCTGCGGCCTCTGCGGCGGTTGCGCTTTCGTTGCTCGATGCTTCGGCGCCGACGGCCGTGCTGGGGTTCGCCACGTCACCGTGCGATGCAACCTCGGAAGGCGCGGCGTTCGCCAGCGTCACGTCGACCTGGTTTGCCGGAGGTTCCGGCAGCGGCTCGGCGGGGGCGACGGGACGGTGAGTTGCAGCCCACAGGTCGTCCGGGATCGCGCCGTAGGCGTCGCAGCCCTCGTCCGGGTATTCTCGCGTTCGATCGTACGGCACGTTCGCGTAGGGGTCACTCTCGACGCCGAGCGGCGTCGACGCGACGGCGGGTGAGACACCAGCGGCGGGGCTTGCCGTGGGGCTGGCAGCGCTCGCGTTCGACGTTGGGCTGGCCGAAGCGGGGGTGGGGGGGCGTGTGAACGATTGCGCCAGGCTTTGCACGTTGCCGCGGACGGCGTTGCGCAGGGCGCGGATCTCGTTGAGGCCACCGGTGATGCCTTCGGCACGCAAGATATCGTCGATCCCCGACTGTTGGCGCACGTCGAAGAGCATACGACGCATCTTGTTGGACCACTTGCCCACGTTGGCCATCATGCCTGGCAGGCGTTGGGGCCCTACGACGATCAGGGCCACCACGCCGATCAACATCAGCTCTGTGAAGGAAACACCAAACACCTGGCCAAGCTAGCGCGTGGGTTTGGTTTGGGCAATCCCGCGCTCACGACGCGACCAAGTTCTCTTCCGACCCTTATGAGTGCCAATGTGGTCTCTGGCCTCTGATTCGTGGCCGACGAGGACGCGAAGTCCACCAAGGCGCATTTTCGCGTTCAGTCTTTCGCGCGGCGCTTCATCTTTGCGAATTCTTCACGTACGGCCCGGGCGCCCATCACGTAACCGAGCGTCAAGCCGAGAAGGAGCACGGCGGGGATGTAGATGACGTGTTCGATCGTGGGCATCTTCGGACCAACTCCGTGTTTGGCTTCGTCGACCGGCTCGGCGCGAGCCTAGAACGTACAATTGGCCTGTGCGAGCTCCGCCGTCAACTGCGCGCGAACCAGTTCGAACTCCTTCACGGCCAAGTCGAGCTCGGCCTCGCGAGACCGTCGCGCCGCGTCCACGAGTTCGAAACTGGTACCGCGACCGTTCACGAACGAGAGCTGAGCCAACCGAGCCGCCTCACGAGCCAGGCGTTGCGATTCGAGGCTGACCTCGTGGTTGCGGCGAGCCACCTCGACGGCACGCTGCGCCTGCCGCGTCTCCATGGTCGCTTCGCGCGTCCGCTGTACGATCTGGTTTCGGCTGTCGAGCTCCGACGTTTGCGCTTGCCAGCGTTGGGCTCCGCGCACGCCACCGTCGTAGAGCGGCACGGTCAAGAGCGCCCCGATGCTCCACTGCATCGGCTTGGCGTCCGCGGGAAAGACCGGCTGCGCGTAGCTGTAGTCGCTCGTGAAATCGAGGGTGGGCGCCATTAGATAGTCGGCGCTCTGGACGTTGCGCTCGGCCACTTGACGCTGCTTCTCCAGCGCCATCACGTCCGCACGTTTACTTACGTCACTTACTCTTTCGCACACGCGGGCTGCGTCGGCGGAGAGCTCCACCAACCGGATGTCGCTCGAAACGCCCCAGGGTTCCGCGAACCCGAGCGTCATGCCCAGCGCTTCGCGAGCACGCTCCAGGTTCTCGTTGGAAGAGACGATCTGTTGCCGCAACAAGGTCACTTCTTGTTGTGCACGCAGTACGTCGACGGCGCTCGCGGCGCCCAGCCGGGCGCGTCTCTGGGTGAGGTCTAGCGTAGACAAGGCGCCGCGTAGCCCGACCCTGCTCACTTCGGCCAACCTTTCGGCCGTGACGACCGAGACGATGCTGTCGGCGACGGCGGCGAGGACTCGGCGCTCTGCGTCGCGGTGAGACAGTTGCGCGGCCTCGATGCCGAGCTCGGTCGTCCCCGCGTCGTGCCAAGCTTGAAAGTTCACGATTGGTTGGCGCAGGCTCACCGTGCCGCGCCAAGTGGTCTGGAAGTTCTGGAAGTTACCGAACGTCGCCGCGGTGGTGCCGGGCGAAAGCAACGGGTGATTGACCGTCCCGGTAGCGCGCACGGTGGGATGGTAGCGATTGGCGGCAGATTGGGACTGCACTCGCGCCTGGGTCACTTGAATCTCGGCAGCGCGCAGTGATGTCGAACGTGCGCGCACCAAACGGAGCGCTTGGCGCCAATCGGAAAGCACGTTGGGCGGCGGCGGCACCGAGGCCAACATCACGTCGTCAATCTCCGGCATCTGCGACGGTGGGACCGTCGGGGCCGCCTCGTTGGGTGGGGCGACCGAAGCCGGGTCTCGTAAGGCTGGCTCGGTCGATGTCGGATCAGGGTCGGCGCGTTCGGGGCCCGATTGCGTGGTCGTCGGCTGACCGACGGCGGTGGCCGCCGTCAAACATAACGCCAGCGGGGAGAGCCAAACGCGCGTGATTAGCCGGATTGTTGGGTTCATCTAGGTTGCCCGAACTCGAATCGAACCCAACGCAGCCGAGCTCCGGCGACGCAAAGGGCGGTTCGGGCAACGGTGTAGTGCGAACCCTGCCACCATCAAATGGGGTGCGAGCTACGGCGGCGTGTTTTTGAGCCGCGCCTTGGACCAACGCGCCAAGGTTCGATGGGCAGCGTCCGCCGGGTCGGGATAACCCACCTGCGCAAAACCCCTGACCAAGACTCTGGCGGCTACGTCCTCGCGGTCGAGTTGGTGGAGGGCCCAGGCCAAAGACGCGGCAACCTCCACGTCGTCTGACAGCTGCGCCTGTGCTTGCTGCAGCCAACGCAGCGCGACGGCGGGCTGCCCGAATACCGTGGCCAGCAGCTGGCCCAGATTGTGCGCCATGACCGGGTGGCCGGGATCGCAGCGTAGCCCCTCGAAGTAGGCGCGCCGCGCCCCGCGGTAACACTCGAGCAACGATAGCCCGACACCGAGCGCTCCGTAGGCGCGCGCCCGCAACGTCACGTCGCTTTCTCCGTGCAACACTTCACGCGCCAAACGAACACTCTCCCAAGCCACCGATCGAGGCGACGCCAATAACAAGAGCCGCTCACTCAACTCTAGCCGAGCCAGCCGATCACGCGGGTCTTGTCGAGACGTGTGACGCAGGAAAGCTCTCAACATTCGCACCAATTCCTGGTTGGGGAGCTCCTGCTTGAGCGCCCAATCGAGGTTGCGCGAAAGGCGAGCGACGTCTTCCTGAGATACGCGTTCCTTGGACACTTCTCCAAATTTAGCAGGAAAAGTGTCGCGTCAACGGTGCAAAAGGTTTCCCGTGCACCAACTCGTTCGCGGGCATCGAGGTTCGGCTCGTCTCGTTGCAGACGGGCGAGTTGGCACGAAAAATCAACGTGGTCTTGCTACCTCGACCACCGCTTGACGACCGCAGATCTCCATGCCGTTCAAGCGACTCACCGCCTGCTCCTGAACTTCGGGGCTGACTTGGACGTAAGTGTGGCGCGCCTTCACGATGACGTCGCCGGTGTCGCGTTGTTCGATGCCAGCGGCTGCGAGTGCTTGACGCAAGTGGTCGCTCTCCGCACCGTCGCGTTTGCCGATACTCACGTACAGGTTAACGTACGGACGCTCGTCGGCGGTGCCGGGCGGCGTGGGCTCAGTGGTCTCGTTGGCGGGCGGGGGAGTAACCTGCGCGTCCTCTGCCATAACGGGTGCGTCGCTCACCTGGTACGCGATGCCGAGTTGACTGTCGTAACTTTCGCCGCGCGATCGGCGTTTACCGCCGTTTGGGCCGCTCAACTCCGGGCCGCGTTCGCGCCGAGGTCCCTCTTCGCTGCGGCGACGGTGACGGGCCTCCGGCGCGGTGCGGCGTAGGTCGGGCGCTGCAACCGGGTGCACACGTGCAACACGTTGTTTTGCACCGGCCTGAACGGCGGCGCTCTTCTCGCCGAGCAATTGGTCGAGCATGCCCGTCAAGATCGACTCCAGGTCGTCGTGGGTCAGCAAGCGCCGAGCGATCGCGCGGTAAGCGTGGTTGGGGTCGGGGATCGCAAACTTCAGAGACAGCGAGGCGATGACGTCCGCTTCCTCGCGGGTTTGCAGCTCTTGACGGGTCGGCAGGTGACGTTCGACCGGGTGGATCTTGTACTTGAGTCTCAGATAGTAGAGGTCACCGATCGCCGTGGGGCTCACCAGCGAGATTGCGGTGCCCATTCGGCCTGCGCGCCCCGTGCGACCAGTCCTGTGGACGTACTGTTCGGAAGACTCGGGAAAGTCGAAGTTGATGACGTGGGTCAAGTGCGAGATGTCGATGCCGCGCGCTGCGACGTCGGTGCAAACCAAAAACCGCAACTGCCCCTCGCGCGTCGCTTTCATCACCCGTTCACGATCGGACTGGCCGAGGTCGGCATTCAGCCAATCCGCGGCGAAACCTCGGTCCTGAAGCGCCTTGGCGACCCGCTTCGTCTCGTCGCGCGTGTTGCAGAACACAATTGCGCTTTCCGGGTCGTCGGCGTCGATGATCTGCAGGAAGTCTCCGAGTTTGTTGCCGTGGCTCAGGTAAACGTAGTGGGCGATCGACAAAGCGCCGACCTGGTCGCCGCTCAACGTCACGAACTCCGGGTTGCGCAGCCGCGTTTCGGCGATCCGCGTCACTTCTTTCGGCAACGTCGCGCTGAACAGCAACGTCTGATGGCCGCTCGGCAATTGCTGCCAGATGTCGTTAATCTGGGGAAGAAAACCCATCGACAACATCTCGTCGCACTCGTCGAGCACGAACGCGCGCAGCTCGGTCAGCGAGAGCGTGCCACGCTTGAGGTGGTCCAAAACTCGCCCCGGGGTCCCCACGATGATGTGGGCGCCTTCGGCCAGAGCGTTGATTTGGGGTTGCATCGGGGCACCGCCGTATACGCTGACGACCTTGACGTCCGTGTACTTCGCGAGTGCGGAGAGCTCCTGAGATACCTGGAGCGCGAGCTCGCGGGTCGGGCACAACACCAGGGCTTGGCAGTGTTCTTTTCTGGGCCGCACCCGGCTCCCGATCAACGGCAAGCCAAAGCCAGCCGTCTTGCCAGTGCCGGTACGTGCCTGCACGACACAATCGCGGCCCTCTGCAGCGAACTGATAAACCGCCGCTTGAACGGGGGTAGGAGTAGTGTAACCGCGCTCCTCGATCGCCTTGAGCAGGTTATCGGGCAGTCCGAGGTCGGCGAAACGCGGCCCCTCGGCGGTTGAGTTTTCCGTAGTAGACATCTGGAGCGGACCTTAGCGGGAGTAGGCCGCGCTTTTCCAGGCCGATATCGTGGCGCTGCGCCTTATTGGCGTGCTCTTCGAACCCACACGCTGTCAGACTCAACGTCGCGGGGGCTGCAAGTCTTTGCGGATCTTGTCTACCGCGTTCCGGTCCGCGGAAAGGCCGCGGGTTTGGTAACGCACCGCGTGCTCTTCGGCGTAGCGGAGCCGCTCCAACTTACCAAACTGCGCTAGCCGCTCGGGATCGCCCATGCATGCAGTTCTCACCCGCCGAGCATTCGTCCACTGCTGACCCAGGTTCTGCCGGAAGGCAGCGAGTGCGTCGTCCTCGTTCGCAGCGGGGTGGGCCGAGACGCGCGCCTGGTCGAGTCCTTCCAGTAATGCGGCAAGGCCTGCGCGACATTCGAGGCCGTCAGCGGCGGGTGCTTCGAACGCTTGAATGATGACCTGTGACGCCCAAACCACCGTAGGAACCGCGATGGCGAGTCCAAACACCAGGGCACCAATGCTTCGACCGCGTTTTTCGATGGCGGAGAGGTTCGCGCTCACGCGCCCTGTCTAGTGCCATCCGCGCGTGGTGGCCAATCCATCTGGCGGTTCACGTTGGGGCTCTGGGCCGGAAGTAGCTGGGCGGCAACAGTGGCTTTCGTTGCGGTTTGGCATTATGGGGCACTCGCGTGACATGAGTATGTCGACAGATTCCGCGATCCGGGCTTTGAGTGTCAGTGCCAAGAAGGCGGACGACACCGCAGTTGCCCAGCGACTCGAGCAAGTGCAGAACCTATTGGAGGGCGACCTGGAATGGGTCGAGACCGCTCTCGATCAGGTTTCCTCCACGTTGACTACGCCGATCGACCAGGCCGTGGCTCACTTGGTCTCTCGCGGCGGAAAGCGTGTGCGACCGACCGCCGTGCTGCTGAGCGCCGCGTGTGTTGGCCCGATCAACGATCCGATCCGGGAGTTGGCTGTCGTCGTCGAGCTCGTGCACACGGCGACGTTGCTCCACGACGACGTCATCGACGAGGGCATGGAGCGACGAGCGGCGCCAACAGCACGCCGGATCTGGGGCAATGCCATGAGCGTCTTGGCGGGAGACACACTGCTCGTACACTCGCTCGGGCGGCTCCAGAAGTTTGCTCCGCAGCTGCTCACCGAGCTTCTGGAGACGCTGCAGCGGCTCGTCGGGGGTGAGGTCTTGCAGCTCAGGAACCGGGTCGAACTCGACCTTTCCGTGGAGAATTACGACTACATCCTGCGCGAGAAGACGGCGTCGCTGTTTCAATTCGCGACCGCAGGAGGCGCTCGTCTGGCTGGCGGTACGCCGCTCGTCCAGCGCGCTCTGGGTGAGTTCGGTGAACGACTCGGGATGGCGTTCCAGTTGGTCGACGACGTGCTCGATTACGCCGGGGAGGACACCGGCAAGACGCTTGGGGCCGACCTGATCGAGGGCAAGGTTACGCTGCCGCTGGTGCTCGCAGTTCAAACCGACGCTCTGCAAGGTGACGGTAACCTGACCCAGCTCATCGAAGCCGTGCGCTCCAATCCCGAGCCGTCTGCAGTCGAAGAGTTGCGTCAGCGCGTGGTGGCCAGCGGCGCCTGCGAACTCGTGCGCCGGCGCGCGAGCGCCGAGACCGACGCCGCCGTGGCTGCCCTCGCGTCACTTCCCGACAGCCCGGCGCGGCGCCTACTTACGTCTGTGGCTCAGAAACTGGCTCAGCGGGTTCGCTGACGGGGCTGCCGTTGAGGAACGCGTCGAGCTCACGTTCGAGCAGCGTTTGAAGCTCGCGGGTCAAGCCTTCCACCGTGCCGGCCACACGCTCGAGATTGCGTTGGTAGATGAACAAGCGGGCGCTTTCGGCGGGCACACCTGCGCCCGGCGCACCCGGTTCCAGGGCGATCGCGGTGGGCGGATCGCCCGCGATCGGTTCGAGCAGCAGTAACGCCCGAGGATCCACGCCATCGACCACGACCTCCACCCCCGGCACGTCCGAGATGAACACCTGCTGACGGTGCAGTACCACCTTCAGGTTCTCAGGGAGGCCTTCGAGTACTGCGGTAACGACGTCCATGAGGCCCTCGGCGGTGAGCGACCACGGAGGGGGTGGCGTCGCCAAGTCGAGCTCGCGCGACTTCAGGAACGAGACGAGGGCGCCCGTCGCGTTATCCTGTTCGTCGAGGATCAACCCCTGGTAATAGTGGGCCTCGGGGCTCGTCGGGTTCAGCCGCACGGCTTCTCCGATCAGTCCCGCGGCGCCGTCGAGATCACCGACCTCGTATAAGGCACGTGCAATCAGGAACGCGTGGGCAGGGTTCTCGAAGCCCTCTCGGGGCAGCCGGCTACAGAGTGCCTTGGCTGCCTTTGCTTCGCCCTGTCCCATCAGCGCATCGAACTTGAGCAGCAATGCGTCGACGCGTTCTTCGTCGGATTCGGCGAGCGAGAGCGCCTCTTCGCAATAACGTTCGGCAGCCTGAAAGTCGGCGATCGGGTAGATACACAACTCGGCGGCGTTCAAGATCGCTTCCAGGTAGGTGTCGTCCAGCGCGATCGCGTGTTCGTAGTGCTCCATGGCGTCTTCGAACTCGCCGAGTAACGCCGCGGCGTAACCCAACAGGTTGTAGGCCTCGGGCGAATCACCATTCAGTTCCAGTGCGCGGCGCGCAGAGTGCTCGGCGCCATGGGCGTCACCGCGTTGTACGAGGTCCCAGCCTCGATCCAGGTGCGCAGAAAATTGATCCATTCGGCGGCGTTCTTAACCAGCGTCGACGCTTCCAGCAAGGGGAACCACCGCGTTCGTCGCCACCGCTCGCAATGAAACCCAATACGCCCGCGATCAGTCGTGGACGATCACGCGGCTGCCCGGGCGCTCGTCCGAAGACCACGCGCCTTGCCAGCCAGCGTGCACCGGCGGATCGGTGTGGAAGAACACGTACTTGGCGTCCAACGGCGCCATATTGATGCAGCCATGACTCATCTTGACGCCGAAGTTCTCGTGCCAGAACGCACCGTGGACGGCGTACGAGCGGTGAAAGTACATCACGTACGGAACGGCTTCGATGCTGTAGGGCATGTCCCCAGCGGCAGTCCCGTCGCCATCCATCGTGGCCGTGATGTGTTTTTCACGGATCCGCCACTCGCCGGTGGGTGAGCTGTGATCTTGATCCTTCTGCGGATGGGTTTTGCCGGTCGATACGAGCGTCGCATAGATCGGGGTAGTGCCTTGAAACAACACGGCGGTTTGGGTCGATAGATCGACGTCGAGCCAACGTTCGTTGGGAGCCAAATCTGCCGGGGGCGCACTCGGAGTCGTGATCCGCAGATCGTCCTTGCGCATCCACGAGCCGTCCGCGCATTGGACGTAGGTGTGTTTGCCGACCTCCACCTCTTCTGGCGTCAAGTTGACGGCGGTGAGACGCTTGACCGCACCTTTGACTTTCACTTTCTTGGCCGCGACGTCGACCTCGTAGGTGTTCTTGGTCTTGCTCGAGCCGTACACCCACCCGATGGGCAGCTGCCAGGTTTGGTCGAGCTCGACACCGTGAAAACTGGGGCCCGTCGTGAGGTGAAAGGTGTCACTCGGCGCGACGTATCCCTTCGTAGAGCGGAACCACTGACGACCGTGCCACTGAAACTTGCGGTCGACGGCGATGTAGAAGCCGCGGACCAAACGTTGGGCCAAGATGTCGTCGCCCTCCGCGCTGAGGTCGGCGAGTTTGATGGTGCTCGGGTCGACGTTGTCTTTCTGCCACCACTTGCGATCGTCCACCCCCGCGTCCAACTCGACCGGCGCGACCTTCGCCGCCGGGGGCTCGACCTTGGAAGGTTCGGCCGCCTGGAGCTTCTTGAGGGCTTCTTCACCCAACATCGCGAGTTGCGCCTGGCGGTAGGCTTCGGAGCGGCGCGCTTGCTCGTCACGCGCCTTCTTCTGCTCCTCGGTGAGCGTGACTACCGGCTTTTCGGACTTGGTCGGCGCGGCTTCGACCTCGTCCTTGAACAGGTAGGGTTCGTACTTGCGCTGCTGCTCGTTCGAAGGCACGGACTTGTACAGCGGGGCGCCGTTCCGCGAGTTTCTTGCATAAGTGAACGGCAGGATCGCCTCTAGGTCAGGTTGCCGCGGCGCGTTGGTAACCCGCGGATCTTTGGTATTGGTAGTACCCTGGTCGGAGCAGATGTAGCCGCCCCCAACGACTTCGTACCAACCTGCGGAGCAGCCCTCGCCTTTGACCTTCTCTTCTTTCACCGGCACCAGCGAACCTTCTTGGGCATAACCAATCTTGGCCTTCCGCTTGGTTGACGGCTCGGCGTAGATGCCCGATGAGGAACGGGTGATCCCCAAGAATGGACCAGGCCACGGAGGAGGCGGAGGCTCCGGCTCGACGTTTTCCGGCTTGGAGGGTTGCTCCGCCGCGGCTGGCTCTTCCGGCAGGGGTGCTAGCCCTTGACCTTGGATCAGCCTGCCTTGCCCTCCGGCCCCGGGCTGAAGAGCGTTGGTCGAAGCTGGGTCTTGGTTGGGCTGGTCGGCGCCAAACACATCGCAGCCGAGAGGCCCGACTAGGCCGAGCAGGGACAACGAGCGTAGAAAGGATGAGCTGGTTCGCTTCATGGTCGATGGGGAGGGATCCGCTTGGCTGCCGTCCTTAAACGAGCGGCGGCGACTTGGACCAATTTGTTCAGTAAGCGCAAGTGAGTTCAATAAGTGAGTTGCCAACGCAGATTGCAGGTGACAGTGCTCCTCTCAGTTAGCGAAAACTGGGCCGGCCGGACCCAGCCCCGGGAAGACTCCAGCTCCGCAGCAGAAAACCTCAAGATGTCGATAGTTTACGTGCGAACGTGGAGCGGGTGCTCGGGCTCGATGGCTGACCTTTGGGGGTCACGATGACCAAACGCCGTGTCTGGGCGGACACGCGCCGTGGTTTCTACGGCCTCGTCGTCGTTTCGCTACTGCTGCACCTCGTGCTCACGCCGTTCGCCGGGCTCATCGGCTTCTTGGAGGCCTGGCTCACCATGCCCGAGGTGGCCGAGGAGGCTCCGTCCGAACAACTGAAGGAGATCCCCATCGAGTTGTTCGAGCAAGACGACGTGCCCGAGGCGAAACCGGACTCCTTGCCCGAGGATGATCCCGTCGGGCTCATCGACCAACTCGTCGACCTCCCCGTGGAGCAAGCGGCCGCTCCCCCGGTCGCGCCGCCCAAAGTCGAACCTCCGAAACCTGCCCCCAAAAAGGACGTAAAGAGCGACCCGGGCAAAGTTGGGGCGGACGCGGGCGCGCCCGACGTCGATGTGACCGCGCCCGCGCCTTCGGCAACTGTCAGCCCGAGCGTTCCGCCCGCGGTGGTATCGGCTCCCGTTGGGCCACCACCGTCGGCGACGAGCGCTCCTTCCGGTGTGCCGCCCAGTGCGTCCGAGAGCGCACCACGTCCCACGGCGCCGATCGACAACCCGATCGCGCTGGCCGGCAAGGGCGCCAAGCTCATCGAGAAGCAGACTAGCGTCGGTTTGGTGCTCTACATGGACCGCGTGCGATCCCACCCGTTGGGTAAACGCATCGCCAACATGCTGCCGAAGCTGCCGCAATGGGACGAATTCTTCGGCGACAGTCGAGTAAACCCGGTGGACGACTTCGATCGCATGTTCCTGCTCGGGCCCAGTTTTGCCGACACCTCCGGCTTGGTCATGGCCGTCGAATACAACACGTCACAGGACAAGATCCGAAAAGCCGTCGATGGCTTGGTCAAGCAGCGGGGTAGCTGGCTGGCTGGAACGAAAGTGCCCACGGCGCTGACCTTCGCGGACCGTGCGGAGCGCGTGATCCTGTTCCCCGCCCCCAAAGTGGTCGTCATCGTGCCGCCCCATTTGCGCGAGCAAGCCCAGAAGCAGGTGGTCGGCGTACCGCCCGCCAAGGGTCCGGAGGCGATGGTGGCTTATACCGTCAACCCAGCCAAGGCCCTCAGCCGGTTTGGCGTGCAGCTGCCCGCGAGCCTGCAGTCGGCCAAGGTTCGAATCACGCCGATGGCGGGCGGACAAGTGCTGCTCGAGCTCGAGGCGCAGGACGAGAGCGCCGAGAAGGCCGCCGCCAACGCCGATCTACTTACGCGCCAAATTAACGGCCTACTCAGCCTGCTCGGCGGTGTCTCGGACCTGCTCGGGCGATTTGGTTTCGGTGGTTTGGGCGCGGCGGTGGAGCTGCCGCAAGTGACGCTCGAAGCAGACGGCAAGGCGATTCGGGCGCGCCAAGTGCTCAATCAGACTCAAGTCGCCTTCGTGCTCGACCGAGTAGAGCGGGAACTCAACCGGTACGTCGCGCGCAAAGCCCCGCGCAGCGGCAACCCACCGGCACCGAAGGTGGCTCCGCCACCCGCCGCGTCGGACAGATCCAAGGGAAGGTGAGGGCGCCTTGGGGACGCTCAGCGAGCGAGCGGGCTCGTCGCGAAGGCGCGTAAACGCGCGACGCGCTCGACCAACTCCTCCGGCCCGCTCGGTTCGAGCCCGTCGATCAAATAACCACGTCCTCGCTGGCGCTCGACTCGCAACGCGCCGTGGCCTCGAACGACGGTCGACCAGCGGGAGAGCCAAAAATCGATCCCGACACTCACGGCGAGTAACCCCAAACCGACCGTCAGCAGGCTCGGTGAACTGCCTGGCACACGCAATCCGTCGAGCAGCAGACCGGTCCCCACGAACGACCCAACCAGCAGACATGCGAGACCGACGTACACGAGCAACCCGCGGTAGCGTGTCTCACGTCTGAGCTCTCGCACCTCCGCCAGCGGGATCAGCTCCCGGCGTTCTCGGAACGGGCGTCCCAATAGATGCTGAACGCTGAGTACTTCGAGGCCTCGAGGTGAAACCCGCACGCGCGCGACCTGTCGCGACCAAAGCACGTAGCGCGTGAACAAGCGCGCCACGGTTTTGACCAGCAGATAGCCGGAGATCGCTTGAAGTGCCCACACCCAGCCGGAGCGCGGACTGGGCTGGACCCGTCCCGTAAGCCACGCCGACGTGGTGCTCGTCTCGAGCAGCGAGACCAGGTTCGGATTACCGGTGCGCTCGAGCCAATTGGCCTTGAGCTCGAGCGCGGGTTCCGACCCGGCCTCCATGAGTCCTACGGCGAGTGCGAGTTGCTCTGCGACGCCGAATTCGTCCAAGCAGCCGTCGACGTGGTGCCAGAGCGGCCCTTCACTCGCCGTTTCGTCGAGGGCGAGGAACGTCCAGGCGTTGCAGCCCGTGTTGGCGGCTAACCAAGCCACGTTGGACAAGACTGCTCGCTGCTCTTCGCTGGGCACCTCGTTGGTGCGGAGGGTTGGCCACTGACGCGCGACCGAGAGTGCGAGGGCGGCGCCCAACACCGACCATTCGACCGGCGTTTGCGCGCCGCGGTCGAGCACTCCGAGCAAGTTTCCAAACGGTGTTTCCGCTTCGGACGGCGTGAGCGCCGTCAGCGGTGTAGCGTCGAGAGCCACCGTGCGGGCGCTCAGCCAGTCGCCGCGTTTGGCGTTGGCGGCCGACAAGCACACCTCGGCGGCGCGTTGACACAACCGTTCACTTTGGGCGTGCTCACGGAGCGCGCGGAGGACATCCCTTCGGGAGACGGACATAGGCAAATGCAGAGCTACGACAGGCTCGGGATCAAGTCGAGGTCGAGGTGGAGCCACGTGCGACGCTCGGCGGAGTAGTGCCGCCGTAGCCGCGATCTTCGGCGAGCAGGCGTTCGGCTTTGATCGCGGAGCGGGAGCGCCGACATTCTTCGGCGAGCAGGATCGCGGTCAACTGTTCGGTCGCCAACTCTAGGTCGTTGTTTTCGAGCACGTAGTCGAACAGCCCGTAGTGTTCGATCTCGCGCCGCGCGTTCGCGAAGCGCATCTGGACCGTGGCCTCGTCTTCACTGGCGCGGCCTCGCAGACGTTGTTCCAGCACGTGCATGCTCGGGGGCAAGATGAACACACCGATCGCATCGGGCCGGACCGCCTTGATTTGCCGCGCCCCCTGGTAGTCGACGTCGAACAGCAAGCAGCGCGCGTCCGTGGCGCGCGCAATTTCCGTTTGGCTGGTGCCGTACAGGTTGCCGTGGACGGTCGCCCACTCGAGGAACGTCCCAGCTTCGATCAGCTTCGTGAACTCCGCACGCTCGATGAAGTGATACTCACGGCCGTCGACTTCGTTGGCCCGTGGCTTGCGCGTCGTGTGTGAGACACTGAACTTGATGCCCGAAAAACGCGCGCGCAGAGCGTTGGTCAGGGTGGTTTTACCCGCGCCGGAAGGGGAGGACACGATCAGCAGCAGGGGGGAGCTATTCGACATTCTGGACCTGTTCGCGCAGTCTTTCGAGTTCGGCCTTGAGTTCGACGACCAGATACGACGTCTCGGCGTCGGGGCACTTGGACCCAATGGTGTTCGCCTCGCGACCCAGTTCCTGAAGCAAGAAATCCAGACGGCGTCCGACTGGTTGCGGATCGGAACACAAGTCGGCGAACTGTGTGAAGTGACAGTCCAACCGCGCGAGCTCTTCGGTGACGTCGGTCTTTTCCGCGAGCAGGGCGACCTCGAGTTCGAGGCGCGTCGAGTCCACCATCGACCCGCTTCCCGTCGCGGCCAGGAGCTTGAGCAACCGGTCACTCAGGCGTCTGCGATAATCCGCCACCAGCTGCGGGCTGCGCTCTCTGACCTTCCCACACAGCAGGCGCGAGCTGTCGACCCGAGCCAGCAGCTCTTTCTTCAGGTGTTCACCTTCGGTCCGGCGCATCTTGTGCAAATCGGAGAGCGCGGCTTCGAGTGCGGCGTTGAGAGCCTCTCGCGCCCGTTCCGGATCCAGGTTTACACCGGTTTGGACGACGCCGGGCGCCGAGGCGACGGCGCTCAACGACACCGCGGCGTCGGGTTGTCCGTGGAACACTTCCCGGCGCAGGCGCTCGTAGTCTTCGTAAACCTTACGCGCGCGCTGGAGGTCGATGCCAAATGGCTGGATGTCGGTGCCCTCGAGGCGCACCGCGACGTCGTAGCGGCCACGTTGAAGCAACTGCCGACACCGCTGTTCCACAAAGAACGTGTGTTCAGCGAGTTCCGACGGCAACCGTACGCGGACCTCGAGGAAGCGGTGGTTGAGCGACCGCACCTCGAGGAGGAGGCGCCCGCCGAAGAGTGTGGCTTCACCGAGCCCAAAGCCCGTCATGCTGAGCACGAGTTTACAGTCCTTTGCGGCGCCGAACGTCTTCCAGGATGCGCTGGTACTCCACTTCCCAGACGGCGGTGCCCTCTTTGACGTGTTTCATCTGCGCACGGACCTCGTCACGCAACGCCCCCTCGGCGTCACCGACCTGACGCAGCGGTTCGCGGATCAGTCGGCGCAGCCGATGGTCGGGCGCGTAAATTTCGTCGACGTTGTGCGAATGCATGAGGAACTCGATCAGCTGGTCGACCAGGTAATCTACCGCCTCTTCCCCGATCTTGAGCTGGCGCTGCTCGGCCAACTGCTGCTTGACGCGGGCGAGTTGACTCGACGGCAAGCCACGCTTGGCGATCATGTCGCGCGCCTTTTCGCTGATTTCCTGCTCGTCCCGCACGTATTGGTTGAGCACGGCCTCGATGTCGAGCTGCACCTCGTTCGGGTTCTCCGTCTCCACGTCCTTGTGCTGGACCAGGGACTGCAAGATCTGGGCGGCAATCTGCGGCACTCGAGCTTTCGGGATTCTCATACGAGGCCGATGAGTACCCCGACGGGCGTAGCGGCGCTACCCCAAATCATCGTCGGATTTGCTCGGAGCCTCCCCATCGCCACCGAGCAGTGGTTTGCGCGCCCCGAGGCGCAGGCGCCGAAACACGGAATCGAGCTGACGCTGCTTGTAAGCCTTGTGGTTAGCGTTGCCCTTCTCGTTGGCGATCTCCGTCTCGGCGTCGAGGAGCTGGATTTCACACAACATGTACACGACCTTACCCAGGTTCTCCGAGCCCGGGGGCGCCAACTCGAGCAGGTGCGGCGGGACGCGAACGGGCACGTCCGTGACGAACTGAATGGTCCGGTATTCCGGATCGCTGAAGCGGTTCTCGATCCCCGAAAGCAGCTCGTCCTCCTTGCCCTGGAACGAGGAGACGAGGCTTTGCAGATGGGGATGGGCCTCGCAGAACGAACGAAAGTGAAAAATCGTGTTCGTGCTCTGCTTGGGCACGACGTAGTTGAACGGAAAGAGCCGTTCGGACAGGTACAGGAGTACGGGCAGGAGATCCGAGCGACGCTGGGTGACGATGCGAAACCGCAGCTTGTCGTAGATCGCGACGGCGGTCGACTCCGGCTTGGACAACAACTTCGTGTACGTGGAGTCCAGGTTCTTGCGACCACCGATGAATTCGGTGATGGGGAATCCGTGGCTCAGCATGTGGCCGACGACGCGGTACACCTTCTCTTCGACCAGGTGAAACAAGTCGCGGTCGCTCACCGGCAGACGGAACAGCAGTTCGCGCCCCGCCATGTGGTTGATGATCTGCATCGTCTTCAGGATGGTGCAGGCGCACTGCTGGCGGTGGCCGCCAGAGCGCGCGGCAAGCAAGACGAGCTCCGACCACGGCGCGTTTTCCACCGGTTTGGGGATCGGAAAATTGAAGTTGCGTCGCAGGTACTTGATCGCCTGGTCCTGAATCGACTGGGCGTAGTTGCGGTCCTGTTCGACGGAGAGGTCGAGCTCGTGGATGCCCGCCAGTGCAGCGACCTCTTCCTCGGATTGCAGATTCAGCCGGTGCCAATCGAGCACCGAGCCGCCGCGCAAGATCAGTCGCACACTCTCCAGGTCGTGGAGACTGAACTCGTCCAGGGTTTTCAGGCGATTGGCTGGAGAGGTCGAGGTCGGCATCCAAAGAGGGTCGGGTTGGGGCATGCCTTCATGCCCTAGGTTAGCGGCCTGATTTCAGCCGTGACCCGGATGCGTCGTCGACGCATCACCCGTGCCCGGCTTCCGCAGGGAGAGGGTGCCAAAGAAGATCCCGAAAGTCAGCCCAAGAACCATCAGCTGAGCGCCATAGTCACCTTTGACCAAGAGCAGGAACATTGGAATCAAGGCGGCGAGGTACCAGGCAGCTGACTTCATGGGGTTTTCGTCTCCGGGTGACCCAGCACGGATCCGAGGATCCGGGCATTGGGACTGTATTCAGATGTGGGATAGATTCTCATCCATCTGAAACGAGGGCCAACTCGTTAGCGTCACTTTTTCCCGCCATCAACTCTGATTTCGAGGGGGGAGGGTGAAATAGGTAGGCGAAGGTCGGCTGCATCCTGACGTTTGACGCGAGTTTGGCCCGCAGCTTTGCAGCCTCCTGTAACAATCTACGATCTGCGTGGTCCGGGCGCGCAGCCGTGGCAGCGACACCAAAGCGGCGCTCAACGCGAGGGCGAGGTGGGTGCCGAGCCGCGCGGTACCCCAGCCGTGGCGGCCGGGGCAGCGGTGGTTGGTGCCGGGTTCGTTGTGCTGGGACCGGTCGGTGGCGGGTTGACTGGACCGGAGGCGCCTGCCTTCAAGCGGTCCATGCGGGCCTGGACGGCGACTTGGTCACTGTTGAACCAGCGCACCAACCAAATCAGGTTCTCCACCGTTTCGGCGGGAAGATTGGCAAACGCGGGCATGGCGTTTTTGCCGCCCGCGATCGACTTTTGGATCTGCTCGTCGGTGATCTGAGCCTGCCAGTCGGGGTTGGAGAGGT
>CBINDO010000017.1:0-56782 GCA_966249405.1 uncultured bacterium
GTGACGGGACTCAACGAACGCGGGCGGGGCACCTGCCGACGTCACGCCCGCTATCGAGCGGTGAGTCGACGGCTTGGAGTGGTGTCAGTGTTCCTGCTTAATCACGTAAAACGAGCCGCGGATCGTGCCGGCTAGTTTCGACTTTTGGCGCGCGAACTTGAACTTGCCGAGCTCGCTCGGGACGTCCATGCCTTCGGCCAGTTTGAAGCCGACGGCGCGCTTCTTCGCGTCACCTATCGAATACATCACGTTGATCGATAGGCCGCTCTCGTAGAAGACGTACGCCATCTTGATGCCTTCTACCTCGAACTCGGTGGCCTCGAGCGGTGTAGATGCGATCACGAGGTTGCGCTCCTGTTCGAGGATGCCGTGGACCCACGCAATGGTCTGTTTTGCCTTCGTCGCTGCTTCGACGGAAAAATCGTGGTCGTATTTGGTTTTGTAGTAGCGCGCTTCGTTCGCGCGAAGCCCCGCGAGCGCTGCGGCGACGGGAGAGGACTCGAGCCCTTTGGTGGAGACATTTTTGAAGTCGATCGAGTGTGCCATGAGTAGTCCTTTTTCGTTTTAGAGTTTGCGAGAGTGCGGGCGCAGCGACCAGGATGTCAGGGACAGCGCGAGTACGCCCAAACACACCACGACGCTCCACGTGGGATCGTCGCACGCGATGTGTGAAACCGTCGCGCCGATCATGTTGAACGTGATGCCGGCATAGGCCCATTCTTTCACCCTTGCGGCGCCCGGCCAAAGAATGGCGAAGACTGCAAGCACCTTGCCCAACCCGAGGGCGGGGATGATGTAACCGGGGTAGCCAAGGCGCGTGATGCCATCGACGGTCGGCTGTAAGCCCAGAATTTCGAAGACTCCTCCCGTCATGCAGAAGACCAACAGGGACGTCGTCGTCCAGTAGGCGATGTGCTTGGCTGTGGTTGGTTCGCTCGAGCGATGGGCGTGGCTGTCGTAGGGCGTTGCGGAAGTCATCGGTTCTCCTATTGACCCGCACTGCGCGGGTTCGTGAGGACGACGCTGCGGTGACTCGACTTGGACATTTTGCCGACGATTTTTTTCCAACTTGGTCGGTCACGCTCCCAACGGCAGGATTCGCCGTGCCCGCCTGTTCTCGAGCGCTCACCCGTTACGCGAGTCGTCGTGCTGGGGGGCGAGACTCGCGAGTCGCCGTTCCAACAGAGCTTTTTCTGGGTTGGTGGGGGCTGCCGCGAGGGCGCGCGCCGTGTGAAAGCGGGCTTGCTCGTTGTGGCCACGGCGGCGGTGCAGCTCTCCGAGAGTGGCGTCCCAGAGGTAGTAGTCCTGGAGCCACGAGGGAGGAGCAAACGACTCGAGCGCCGCGAGCCCAGTCTCCGGCCCTTGCCACTCCGCGAGGGCGATCGCGCGGTTGAGCACGTTGAGCGGCGATGGATCAACGTGTCCGAGCACGTCGTAGAGACGCACCACCTCCTCCCAATCGGTCTCCGCGTACGAAGGCGCGAGGCAATACGCCGCCGCGATGCCGGCTTGCGCGTGGTAGCGCGACAACGTAGCTCCCCGCGCAGAGCGGGCGAGGTGCTGCACGCCGCACTGGATGCCTTCGTAATCCCACTGCGAGCGGTCTTGCTCTTCGAGCAATACGAGCGCACCCGCTGGGTTTACTCGTGCATCGAAGCGCGCAGCGTGAAAATGCATGAGCGCCAACAACGCATCGAGCTCCGGCGCATCCCCTGTCGGGTCGTCCCTGAGCAGATACGCGAGGCGCATCGCTTCTTGGCAGAGCTCACGGCGGATCACGCGATCGGGCTGCGCTGAACTGTACCCCTCGTTGAAGAGCAGGTAGAGCATTTGCAGCACCGCGTGAAGGCGTTCGGGGTCGAGGCCGCACACCTCGGCGTTACCTTGGAGCGTCGATCGGGCGCGCTGCAAGCGCTTGTGGACGGCATCTTCGGTCTGAAACAGGCGCAGGGCGATCTCGCCCGTGCTGAAGCCGCACAACGTCTTCAGCGCGAGCACCAGCTGCGATTCGAGCGCGATGGCGGGATCGGCGCACACGAACAGCAGCCGCAACACGTCATCTTGGATCGCGTGCTCGGCGTATTCGGTTTGAACTTCGGCGAGGTAACGCTCGTCGCGTTTGGCGCGGCGCAGCTCGTCGAGGACGTAGTTGTGAGCCACGCGATAGAGCCACGCACCCGGGTCATCGGGCAATGCTGAGGCCCACGCTTGTGTCGCTCTCAGCAGCGCCGTCTGCGCCGCGTCTTCGCACAGCGCGAGTCGCGCGACCCCGAAGCGGCGCGAAAGGACGGACACGAGGCGCCCGAGCTCCCGTCGGAAGAAGTGCTGAGGAAGCTCGGGCGACGTCATACGGCCAAAGTTACATCAGAACGAGGTTATCTCGATGATTTCCACGCTCGTGAACATGGGGACCTCCTTGGCGATCGCGATCGCGCCGTCCAAAGAGTCGGTATCGATGAACGACCAACCGCCGACAATCTCTTTGCCCTCCACATAGGGGCCGTCGCTGACCGTACCCTTGCGACACACGGCGGAAACTCCGCCCGGCTTTGGGCCGGAGCGCGCGGGTGGCTGTTCGATGATCGCCTGGGCGTGTTTGGTCATCCAATTCTTCCACTGCATGTAGCCCTCTTGCATGGCAGCGGCGGAAGGTTGCTCGGCGGGGTCAGCGGATTTTCGGTACAAAAGAACGAACTTCATGGGTCTCAGGCCTCCGGAAACGGCCCGCATCATCGCGGGTCCGTGGAGACGACGCCAGGGGGGAAGGTTTTGGACAACGTCCCGGTTTTTTTTGCCTCGCCGTGTCGGTTCCGATGGTCAGCGGTCGGTGTGCACGAGTCGTCGGGCCAGCGCGTCTCGAAATGCGGCCGAAGGGGCCGCCTCGAGCGCCAGCGTTCGATACCGTTCGGCCATCGCGGCGTTGCCGGCACGTCGGTGCAAGTCCGCGAGCACCGACGACCACTGATACGACGCCTTCAACCAGTCCGGGGGCTCGAGATGTTCGACGCTTGCAAGAGCTGCGATCGGTCCTCACCACTCGGCCAGCGCCGATGCCCGGTTCAACGAGTGAAGCGCTGAGGGCGCGATGTCGGCGAGCAGGTCGTAACACTCCACGATGCGCTCCCACCGAGTTTCCCCGAACGATGGCGCGAGCCAGTGTTCGGCGGCGATCCCTGCTTCGGCGTGGAAGCGTGAGAAGTCGTCACCCTCCGAAGCTCGCGCCAAGCACGCAAGTCCGAGCGCAATCTGGTCATGGTCCCAGCGCGCGCGGTCCTGCTCTTGTAGGAGCAGTAGCCCGCCGCTCAAAGCTTGCCGAGCGTCCATGCGCGCCGAGTGCAGGTGCATGAGAGCCAAGAGTGCGTAGGTTTCGGGCGTCGTAGTGAGTGGGTGCTCGGCGAGCGACGAGGCCAACCTCAGAGCATCGTCGCAGAGTTCGCGCCGAATCGCGACCGTGGAGTGAGACGATAAGTGCCCCTCCGTGAATAGGGTATAGAGAACGAGCCGGACCGCGGGCACGCGCCGAGCGACTTGGCCACTCGTGAGCACGTCCAGTTCATTCGTGTTCCTCAGTTGGCGTTTGGCCCGCGCCGCGCGCTTGTAGACGTTGGCTTCGGTCATGAACAGGGGCGCCGCGATCCCCTTCACCCCGAACCCACACAGCGTCTCGAGCGCCAGCACGAGTCGGGACTCGATGGCCAACGACTCGTGGCAACAGAGGAAGAGCAGGTTGAGCACATCGTCGCGGAGTTCACCCGGCAGGCGCACCGACGGTGGTTCGGCAAGCGACTCCAGGGTTCGCGAGTGAGCCAAGGCGAGTTCGCCTCTCCGCCGGTTCGTCCGCCTCGACGACTTGCACCCCTGATCCGGGACGCACGAGACCCGGGCACTCGCGCGCAATCTCCACCGCTTCATCCAAGTCGGCGGCAGATAAGATCATGTAGCCGCCAACGAGCTCCTCGACCAACGGTCCGTCGGGGGCAGGGCCCGCGGTGGCTACGCGGCCCTTGCCCAACTTGCCGCCGGCGTCCACCAGCTTGTCGTGGAACTTCGTGCGCCACGCGTTGAACTTCGCGTACATCTCCTGCATTTCGGCTGGGGTTGGCTTTCCACCTGGCGCCCCATCACTGGGCAAAGGACGCTGCAAACAAAGGTAATTCGGCATGTTTCTCTTTCGTCTGGTCCCACCACAACGGCAACCAAGCCAACGATACTCCGGACTCCCTGTCGTCCCTGTTGGGCGCGCCGGGCATTCACGGGCCGCGTGGTGCCACCTCGTCGATCGCGCGAGCCGCTCGCGTTACGGCTCAGCGGCGCTCACGCCGCGTTCGTAACCCGTAACGACGCGTCTCCGCCCAACACGCCGTATAGTCGCGCTATGGCGTTTTCGGTGAGATGCATGCCGCGCGGCGCCACGAGCACGCCGTGCTGGTTACGAACATCGTCCGCAAGGACCATCCCTTCGGACAGGCTATGCAGCGGTAGTGCTTGCGCTTCCTCGCACTGGATGGTGGCCTGAAGCGCGACCAAGTGTTTGCCCCAGCCCACCGTCCACGACTTTCGATGTTGGCTCGCTCTGGCCGAACGGCGTAGCGCGTCCAACGAGGTCATCTCGGGTATGCCGGTCGTGAAGTCGTGTTCTGGAAGCGAGTTGCGCTTGAACGTGCCACCCAACGTATTGAGTACTTCCTTGCAGGCGTCGATGAGCACCGGCAGCTCCGTCGTGGTCGAACCCAGGAGCAGGCCCGTCATCGCGACCAATGACGACTCCGGCGCCATCAGCTCGAGCAAAACGGCAGCCCGTGGATTGGGGAGCGAAAACTTGAGCCGACTGGCGAACAAAGAACCGCTCGGGAAGGGCAGGTCCACGCGCCTGCAATCGACGCAGAGAGTTTCGCTCAAGGCGCGCGTGAGGTCGGTCTCGAGGGAGACCCAAGCCCGCGAGGCGGCGACGACGCTTGGCCCCTCTTCGAACGTGGCGGTCGAGCAACGGACGTAACGCATGATGCGCTCGACGGCCGTAAGTCGCACGCCAAGCTCGGTCGCCTCGAACGGGAAGCGCAGATATTGGTCCGCGCCAGCGCGGTAGGCCTCCTGCATCTCACTGGGCCCACCGGTGCCAACCACCACGACGTAGCGATACCGCGTGAGGTTGCGCGCTGCTCGCACGACGTCCAACCAGGTCCCATCACCCGCCGTCGCGTCCACGATCAGGACGTCCGGGTCGTCACGCTGCAACAGCTCGAATACTGCGGCAGGATCGCTCGCGACGAGCGATTGATGCCCGAACGAGCTTATCCCTCGATTCACCGCGGCGCTCACCGCGACGCTGCGAGTGCTCACCACCGCCATCATGTCCCACCTACCCGCAACGACAGGCGCGTCAGGGCATGCACCACAGCCCGCGCCAAATGAGCCGGATCGAAGGGTTTCGTGATCCATGCCAGTGCGCCGGCGCTGCGCGCGTCGCGCAACGCTTCGACCTGTGTTTCGCTGGTCAACACGATGGTTGGTACCTTGGTGCCACGGCTCGCAAGGGTAGTGAGCAGCTCGACGCCGCTCATCCGAGGCATGTTGATGTCGGTGATCAGAAGTGCGACCGCTCGCGACTCGATGACCTCCAACGCGCCTAGGCCGTCCGAAGCCTCGAGCACGCACACGTCGGTCTTGGACAAGGCATTGCTGACTTGCCGTCGCACGATGCTCGAGTCGTCGACGATCAATACTACCGGAGCCGTTGATTGGTCATGCACTGGGCTGTCCCGCCTTTTTCGAGGAGTCTGCCTGTTTCGTACCCTCGATCATAAAAGAACGGCCGGAGCACCGACTTACTTGAGCCAGGTCACTCCGTGAGGTTACCTTTGCTTTGGCGTTTGCCTCACGACGGACGGTCGGGGCGACAGCGCTGAAATTGCCGCCCGCGCGCCGTTTCCAAGCGAAAGTTGCGCACCCGATTTGGTACGCGCGCGGGGAATCGAGCAACATCGCCGGTAGTCTGCTGTAAGCGGGTTGCCGCAAGGTGCGTCCAGTCGAGTGTGCCTGAAGCAAATGTGTTTGACGCAGACGAGGCGTGCGAACATTCTGCCGATGTGGATGAGCTTGGGGACGTTGTAGGGCCGCTGCCCGTGGGGCTTTGCATCGCGACGGTCCCCGAGGGCAACGTGGTTTGGGCCAACGGAGTATTCGAAGAAATTGTCGGTCGTCCCCCCAGCCCCGCGATCAGTGTGCGGGACGCCGCGTGGTCGTACCAAGTTTACGATAGGGAGGGCCGCCTCTATCCAGCCGAGCGCTTTCCTTATTCGGCCGTCGTGCGCACCCGCGCGCCAGCGACTGCTGACGACGTGGTCGTCCTGCGCCCTGACGGCACGAAGGCATTCCTCCGCGTCCACGCGCGGCCTGTCTTCGACCGTGACGGCGACCTGGTTCGAGTCAGCATCGCATTCGTCGACATTACGCAACAGGTACACGCGGAGTCCGAACGCGAGCACACGGCGGTTCAGCTCAAACTGGCACTCGAGCACGCGCCCATCATCGTCTGGGCGGTATCACGGGATGGCGACGTATTGCTGGCGCAGGGGGCCGGGTTAGCTGCGCTCGAGTCACGCGTGGGGCCGTTGCTGGGTAAAAACGTGTTCGAGGCTTTTCCGAACGAACGCGCCGGCGTCCAGCAGGCACTGGAGAAGGCTTTCCTTGGGCATTCGTTCAAGATTGTGGGGCGCTTGGGTGGAGCCACTTTGGACACATGGATTGCTCCATCCTACGGAACGGAAGGCGAGGTAGTTGGCGCCAATGGCGTGTCTCATGACGTCGGCGCATTGAGGCAGCTCGAGTTCGTGGCCATGCAGGCGGATAGGACCAGGGCCATCGGCGTCCTTTCTGCGAGCGTTGCTCACGAGATCAACAACCCGCTCACATACATGTTACCCTGCGCTGACTACATCGCGGTGGCCACCTGTCAGCTGGTCGATGGACTCGGACAAGCCAGCGACGAGGCTGTGCGCGCCTTGATGCCGACGGTGCGGCAGTTGGCCGATGATGTCGCGGTTTTGCAGGCCGGCATGCAGCGGATTGCGACCATCGCGAACGACTTACGCTCGTTTGCGCACACGACGGACGAGGAGGCGGCGGCGGTTGACACCTCCGCGGTCGTCCGCTCCGTATTACAGCTCATCGGAAAGGAAGCCGCAACTCGCGCCCACCTAGCCGTATCCCTCGACGCAACCAAACCGGTGTTTGGGCACGCCTCACGTTTGATACAGGTGGTGTTGAACTTGGTTACCAATGCCCTGCACGCGACGGTCGCATTGCCCAAACCGGCGGCCAAGATCCTCATTCGAACCCTGGACGAGGGTGAGCACATCGTGCTCGAGATCCTCGGATTCCAGCCGTGGGGTGCCTGACAGCGACAAGGACCGGATCTTCGAGCCTTTCGTAACCTCGAAGGCCGCTGGGCAGGGGACCGGCTTGGGCCTCTTCGTTTCCCGGAACATCGTCCGGCAGTACGGGGGCACACTCACCGTCCACGATGGTGAGCTCGGTGGCGCGCTATTCTGAGTAAGCTTGGAGCGGTATCACCCGCGGCCCGGACGCTACTCACAGACGGTGTTGGCGAGCGTAGACTGGGTCCCCACATCCGTGCTAGTCATCGACGACGACCCCGCCGTGGGGGCGGTGTTGGTCAGAAGGCTGGAGGAGGCGGGTCACAAGGCCCTCTGGTTACCGGAAGTCGCGACAGCCATCAGTCGGGTTCAAGCTGCCGATTTCGACCTCTTGTTTTGTGACTTGATGATGGCCGACGTCGACGGCGAGCCTTGGCACGAATACCTGACCCGTGTATGGCCTGATTCGGAGGAACGTTTGGTCGTGATGACCGGCGGTGCGTTCTCCCCGCTCGCCCGCGAGTTCGCGATCCAGAACGTCGATCGTCTGGTGGAGAAGCCATTCGACATTGCGGCGGAAGTGGCCCGTCGAATGCGGCAGCGCAGGCAGCACTTAGGGACCAGCAAACGATGAGTCCGGGAGGACAAAGACTGCATCTTACGAATGCGTCGGAGCTGCCGTTGGTACCTAAAGCGCCGCGCGTTTGCCAATCAATCCAGGCTAGCCACCGGCACACTAAGGAGTGAGAGGTGGACGACTCAGGGGATCAGCGAATCGAACTAGCGGGGCATGACCACCCGCTACTAAAGGCGGTGACAGATGCCGACAAGTGTATCTGTGAAACCGGGCTGGGGCCGGCAGTATACCAGGGCCTGCTCGACGCGTTGCTACGAGCGTCGCAAAGTGAACTGGGGCTGGTTGTGCGTGGTGGGGACGCGAGGCGTGACGCAGCGTTGGTCTCCAGCTGCACGTCTCCTTACGTTCCTGTGGAGGTCGGTGCCCTCTCGTCGGCTTGGCTCGACGCGCTGTTTGCAGAAGCACCAACGACCGTAGGCGCCCGGATATACAATGACGCGGCAGACGTCAGCGGGCTGGGCAGGTTGGTCTTTGGGACGCCCTTGCGGCACATGGCAACAATGCCCCTGCGCGTTGCGGGGGAGACTTTTGGCATGGTCGTGATCGCGCGCCAGCACCGCTACGATGTCGAGCCCTTCAGCGCGTGGGAACCGCTGCTAGCTGCCATGGCTAGCGCGTTGTATACGGCAGACTTGGAAGCGCAGCGCGCCGACTTGGAGCAAGAGTTGCGCATCCGTGAGGAGCGTTGGAACTACGCGCTCTCCGGTAGCGGCGAGGGCGTGTTCGATTGGGACATCCAGAATGACACCATCTGCTTGTCGCACCAGTGGAAGAGCATGTTGGGCTACGCCGACGAGCCTCTCGACGACGCCGTGTCCACTTGGAGCGGCCGTCTTCATCCGGATGACGCTGCGGGAGCCAGAGCTGTCGTGGACGCCTACCTATCTGGTCGCCTTACCCACTACGAGAACGAGTACCGTCTGCGGCACCGTGATGGCTCGTGGCGTTGGATACTTGCGCGTGGCAAGGTCGTTGCGTGGACGGGTGACGGCAAGCCGAGCCGGTTCGTCGGGACCCAGGTGGATATCACTGAGCGAAAGGTCGAGCATGGCCAGCTCGTCGAAGCCCGCGACGCTGCCGTCCACTCCGCCAAAGCCAGGGCCGACTTCCTAGCCGTCATGACGCACGAGCTGAGGACGCCTTTGAGCGCGGTCATCGGCATGGCCAGTCTGCTCGGAGATACGAACCTGGACGAATCGCAACGCGAGTATGTATCGATGCTCCGAAAAGCGGGCGATGCGCTGCTCGCCATCGTCAACAACATCTTGGAGTTATCGAAGTTGGACGCCGGGAAGGTCGAGCTGGAGAAGAGACCATACGACGCGCGCGAGTTGGCCATGGACGTGCTCCAGCTCATGAAGCCGCGGGCGAGGGAGAAGGGGCTGTTGCTTCGCTTCCAGGGCCCCAAGGACTCGCTTTGGGTGTTGGGAGATCCGCACCGCGTCCGGCAGATCCTTTTGAACCTAGTCGGGAACGCGGTAAAGTTTACGGACGCGGGCTTCGTGTCCGTTGAGCTCTTGCTGCCGTCTGTGAATCCGGGATGCATCCTCCTGCGCGTAGAAGATACCGGAATCGGCATCCCGGAATCCAAGCACGGGCAGGTCTTCGAGGCTTTCACTCAGGTGGACAGCTCGATATCTCGCAAGTTTGGCGGTACAGGGCTGGGCCTCGCCATCTGCAAGCAACTCGCTGACCTCATGTCCGGTGAGATCACGCTTCGGACCAGGCCAGGTGGTGGGACAATTTTCGATGTCATCGTCCCGGCTCCTGCTTGCCGGGCCCCGGACTTGGCGAGAGCCTCTCTTAGGTCGGTAGAGTCGACTATCGAAGCTCAGCTTCGCGAGCGACAGCCGCGCGTCCTGGTCGCTGAAGACGACGCAGTCAATCGGAAGGTGGTTCAAACCTTCCTCGAGCGTCTCGGGGCCACGGTCGATTGCGTCAAGGATGGGCTCGGAGCCGTCGAAGCGGTGCGACATTCGGCCTACGACGTCGTGTTCATGGACTGCCATATGCCAACCCTCGACGGCTTCGAGGCCACGCGTCAGATCCGCGGGCTCCCCCAAAAATCCTGCAACGTCCCTATCGTGGCACTGACTGCTGATGCTTTCGACGAAGCACGGAAGCGTTGCGTCGAGGCGGGCATGAACGAGTTCCTAACCAAGCCCGTCCAGCGAAGTGCGCTCAGAGCCATACTCTATCGGCTCGTTTGTCGCACCGCTGAAGCCGCAGGCTAACGGGCGAACCGATGACGAAGTCGTGGCATCAACCGTTTGGGCCAGCAGCCTCTCGGCGCAAGCGTACAACTCTGACACCGCGTGCGTTGCGCATGAGTGTGTCGAGCCAAGCCTGCCCCTGGTAGAGATACACGACCTGAACAGCTGGGACCTCGTTTGCCCAAAGCTTGGCGGCCAATCCGACAAGCGACCGGCTGATGGCATTGCTGTGCGCGCCAGAAGAAGACTTGGTACGGATCTCGATGACCGTAGCGACGAGCTCCAAATCCGAAAACAGGTCCAGCAGCTGCTCTTCGTCGAGCCACGCCTCGTGAAGGGCCGGCAGTGAAGCTCGATGGTCCTGGTCGGCCATGATTCAACCATCCTCGGGTTTCGGGTGGGTGTCGTGGTGGGCGTTCCAAACCAAGCAGCCCTCCTCATACACGAGCGGAGGACAGGGGTCATTCCGGCGCGCCGCATAGAAGCCCTCCAAGAACGACCGGGCAGGCGGCGCGGGGGCCTCTCCGGCGACCTGAGAACGCGGTGTTGGTGTGAGGCGAACGCCGGTGAGGAAACCTCTGCGGGACATCGTTTTGGTCACTGCTCGCTGCTCCTCTTACCGAACTCGGGCCAGGCCGGCTCGGTACTGCCGTCCCCAGCATGGCACTGCTCGCAGTTCTGCCGGTCTGCATGCGGAGTGCGCAGTCCAGGGTGGCCGGCAACTCCGTGGCACGACCCGCAATTCTCTCGCATCGCACGCCGGTGGGGGCGCGTGGGAGGCGCCCCCGTCCACGCGCGCGAGCCGGGGCCACCGATCGGTTCGCCTTGGAACTGGTTGGTAACCTGAAGGGCACCTGCCGTGACGGGAGAAGCGTGAGCTGCCGTTTCGCCTGCGTGACACTGAAGACAGCTGCCCATCGGGGGGTGGCTCATGGCAGGCGCTTTGAGGTCGCCGATTATCGCTCCGCGTTCGTGACATACCAGGCAATTGGGCAACGCGCGCTCGTCCACCGGGTGGGGAACCGTCGGGGGCGCGCCATCGTACGCGCGTCGTTGCGCCCGGTGGTGAAGCATCCGTTCCCGATCGCCGGGTTGCCTTTCGAACGGCGCCCCAGGTGCCGGTAGTCTCGCAACCAAGAGCTCGGCACTGGCCAAGTACACACTACGGTCCGGACCACGGCTAGTTTCACGCAGCTCGGTGTAAGTGAGGGCACGTTCGTGCGCTTCGAGGGGCGCCACACCGGTGGGTTGCGCGTACCCTGCCTGATTCGGCGGTGGCTTGCGGAACTCCGCGAAGATAGCGACGAGTGAGGTCGCCAGTATCGTCACTCCCAACAGGTTGAGGGTCCGCGCCCTGTCCAACTTCTGGAGGCCATTCATGCGCTGACCTTTCGGATGCGAATGGCGCACTTCTTGTAGTCTGGCTGCTTCGAGAACTCGTCGACGGCATCGACGGTGAGCTGATTGATCAGTTGTGCTTGGTCGAAGAAGGGCACGAAGACGCTGCCACGCGGAGGGGCTCCCCGACCGTCGACCCACACCGGCAGGCGCAGCTTCCCGCGGCGACTTTCGAGCTCGACCAGAGCGCCCGTGGCGACGCCGAGCGCTTTGGCATCCTCGGGGTGTAATTCGGCGTAAGCCCCGGGCATCGCGCCGCGGAGCTGAGGTATTCGCATCGTCATCGTCCCCGAGTGCCAATGCTCCAGCACACGACCGGTGCACAGCCAGAACGGATACTCGGTGTCGGGTGCCTCAGCCGCCGCTTCGAACGGGCGTAACCAGATCTGCGCACGTCCATCGTGACTCGTCGAGTGGTAGAAGTCGATGCCAGCGCCTTTCTTGACGTACGGATCGTCGAACTCGGCAAAGCGAAACTTCGTCTCGCGCCAGCTGCCGTCGGGCTGTTGCACGACGGGCCAGCGCATGCCCCGGTGCTCGACGTACTGGTCGTATGGGGCGAGGTCCTTGTGCTTCAAGCGAGTGAACTGGCGATACTCTTCGAACAAGTGACGGTCGACGTTCACGTCGTAGTAGTGCTCCCATTTCCAGATTGGCACTTCCTTGCCATCCTTTGCGACGCGGAAGGCGAACTCGCCGTCCTTGTCCTTGGCTCCGGGAAATCCCTTCTCCAGAAGGCGATGCGCAAAGGCAATGAGCTGCCAACAGTCATCGCGCGCTTCGCCCGGGGGCGCTACCATCTTGAACCACTGTTGCGTTCGGCGCTCCGAGTTGCCGACCATGCCGTTTTTCTCTACCCACATGGCGCTCGGTAGCACCAAGTCAGCGGCCTCGGTCGTTTGGGTCGGGTAAACATCGGAGACAATCAAGAATTTGCCCGGGAGCTTGCGGCTCGGCTCGAAGAGCTCGTGCGTGTTTGGCAATGTCTGACCGGGATTGGTGACCTGCACCCAGATCGTATGAATGTCTCCGCCCGCTTCCTTGGGAGTCGAGAACTTCCGCCACATCTGGACGGTGTGATAACCAGGGGTCGCGTTGATGCGGCCATCGGGCAGGTTCCAGAGCTTCTCCGTTTCAGCTCGATGTTCGGCGTTCGCAACGATACGTCCACCCGGCAATGCGTGTGACAACGTGCCGACTTCACGCACCGTCCCACACGCGCTTGGTTGGCCCGTCAAGCTGGTGGGGGCGTCGCCAGGTTTGCCAAAATGTCCGGACAACAAGTGTAGGCCATGGCACAGGTTGTTCACTGCCGTGCCACGAGTATGTTGATTGAAGCCCATGCACCACAAGCTCGTGATTCGCAGCTTGGGATTGCCGAACACATCGGCGAGCAAGTCCAGTTGGGCAAGGGTGATCCCCGCGGTTTTCGAGACGTACTCAGGTGTGTACGGCTCCAGGCCACTCACGAACTCCTCGAACGTGATCGACTTCCCCTCGAGAGAGCGCGGTTCGCTGTCTGCCCGGAAAGCGCAATGCGCTGCGACGAACGCCTTGTCGTAACGCTCGGTTTCGATGAGACGGCGCATCACTCCGTTCATGATCACCTGGTCGGTGTGCGGTACGAACTCGATGTAGTGATCGGCGAACGACGTGGTTCGCGTACGGCGGGTGCCGATGTCAATCAGCCTGACGCTCTGTCCTCGGATCCGCCTGTCGATCAGGCGAGAGAACAGCACTGGGTGCATCTCTGCGGGATTATTACCCCAGGTAATGCAAACGTCGCACGCATCCAAATCATCGTAGCATCCAGCGGGTTCGTCCACGCCGTACGTGCTCATGAATCCGGTGACAGCCGAGGCCATGCACAGCCGCGCGTTGGGATCGATTTGGTTGTTGGAGAGTACTCCCTTCGACAGCTTTTGTGCCGCGTAACCCTCGGGAATCGTCCACTGGCCGCTCCCGTAGATCGCAAACCCTTGGGGGTCGAGTAGAGCGCGGTCGGCGATGATGTCGATGGCCTTCTCCCAGCTGATTGGCCGCAGCACCCCACCATCGCGAAGGAGAGGTCGAGTGAGGCGGTCCTTGCCGTAGAGGGCCAAGCCAACGTGATAGCCTTTGACGCATAGCAGCCCCTTGTTTACCTCTGCCAAGGGATCGCCAGCGATGGCCACGACTTTGCCGCCTTTCACCCCAACCTGGACGTGACATCCGGTCCCACAGAAGCGACATGGAGCCTTGTCCCAGCTCACACCCGAAAGGTCTGTGCGTGGCTCTGCTTCGGTCTGGCGAGCGGCTGCTGCCGTCGCTGCCGCCATTGCTGTACTTAGAAGGAATCGTCGTCGTTCCATGAGTCTTTGTCCAAATCTTCGAAGTCGATTCGAATAACGTCGATATGCTGGACACCAGTAATACCTGCGATATGCCCCTCAACCATCTCTCTTCCTTCCGCCAGACTTCCAGTCTCGAGCACTAGGGCGATTCGGTGGCCTATGCGTGGACCCAGGGTTACGCCCTGGGTGCTTCCAAGCGCGACCAGCGCGGTCTCGAGCGTGGAAGTGTCAGTACTAAGAGTGACGACGAGTGAGCTTATTGGCATGATTGCGGTGTCGCTCGCCCTCCTAGCAAAGTTCGGGCCGTTTCCGATTCTTCCCCCTCTTCAGGAGAACTTCGCAGCGCAACCACAACGGAGAATCACCAACTGCGCAAGTTCTGCATCTGGTGGAACGATCAACGCGAGACCTGCTGACGAATCCAGAAATCCATGCACTCGGTTCGGCAAAGTTAGGCTGGCACGTCTCCTGCTAGAAGCCGCGCCGTGATCCCTACTTGGTTGACGATGGTGATGGTTCTCGGCGTGCTTTCGGGTTGCCATGGGGAAGGCAAGCGCCGGGACGACCCAACGGGGTCGGCCGTGAGTGCAAGCGCGTCGGTTTCGAGTGCGTCGGGTGTGGGCGAAGTCCACATTCCACCACGGCTCGTGTCTGTTGATATGGGTACCGAACGCAATGGCAAAGCGCAGCGGGTTCGGTGTGAGACTTGTCACACGCTGCGCCCCGAAGTGCCAGTACCGACGAGCGTTGCGGCTTTGGACGACTTTCACGTCGGTATGACTTTTGCCCACGGGCCTGTCGAATGCACCTCGTGTCACGCGTCAGGTCAGCCGCCACGTTTACGCCTGGCGAGCGGCGAGCTGTTGGCAACGCGCGAAGCTCTTCGGCTTTGCGCCCAGTGCCACGGCCCTCAGTATCGAGACTACGTGCACGGCGCTCACGGCGGTATGAGCGGATACTGGGATTCGACCCGTGGCGCTCGGGTGCGAAACCACTGCGTGGATTGTCACGATCCGCATGCCCCGCGGATCACAGCCGTTATTCCGGACCCACCACCGAGAGACCGATACTTCACGCGAGGTGAACACCAATGACACTTATCGATCCAGCCAAACTCACCAGTCGAACCAAGCGCCGTAGCTTGAAGGTCCTGGGCGCGACGCTCGGTGTCGCAGCCTACGCCAAAGCCATGGAACCACTCCTGGAGTGGGAGGACGGTATGGACATGCAGGCCTTCCTCCAGAAACACTACAAGGAGCTTTCCGCGGAGGAACTCGAGGCAGTCATCGCGCGTCTCGAGGCGGACACGCTTGAACACTATGGCCGCGAAGTGCGAATAGAGGATGTGCGTCCTATAGACGGCGTCGAGTTCGGCTACGCGCTCAACCTGAGCTTATGTATCGGATGCCGCCAATGCGCGGACGCCTGCCACGAGGAAAACAATCACGATAGGCGAACGAACAATAGCTACATCCGGGTATTCGAGATGACCCAGGGGAGCATGGACTTCGAGAGAGGGGACGCGGGTTATGAGCACGCCGTGCCACAGCCGGGGAAGTTCTATTTGCCCGTACAGTGCCAGCAGTGTGAAAACGCACCCTGCGTCAAGGTATGCCCTGTGCAGGCGACGTGGAAGGAATCTGACGGTATCGTCGTGGTCGACTACAACTGGTGTATCGGCTGCCGCTACTGTGAAGCGGCATGTCCGTACCACGCCCGGCGCTTCAACTGGACGAAGCCCGAGGTCCCAACAGAAGAGATCAACCCCGACCAGGGATATCTGTCCAATCGCATCCGCCCGCAGGGGGTAGTGGAGAAGTGTACTTTTTGCCTGCACAGGACGCGTAAAGGCCGGTTGCCGGCATGCCTGGAGGCGTGTCCAACCGGCGCCCGTGTGTTCGGCAACCTGCTGGACCCGACCAGCGAGATTCGATGGGTGCTAGCAAACAAGCGGGTGTTCGTTCTCAAGGAGGAGTTGGGGACCCGTCCGCGCTTCTTCTACTTTTTCGACAAGTGAAGCCATGAACACAGACCTCGTTCCAAGTTACCTTAGTTTTCTCTGGTATATCGTTCGCGCCTCGTTGCGAGGCAGTCGGCAGTATTTCGTCGTAATGACAGCTCTCACCGCCATCATGCTCGTCGGAGCCAACGCTTGGGCTCATCAAGTGGTGCATGGCATGGCGCTTACGGGCCTCAGTGATCACGTCTCCTGGGGGCTCTACATCGCAAACTTCACCTTCATCGTCGGTCTAGCGGCTGGCGCCGTGATGATGGTAATCCCCGCGTATCTCTACGATGACCACGCGATGCACGACGTCGTATTGGTAGGAGAGATCTTGGCGATCGCCGCGATCGCAATGTGCACGCTGTTCATCGTCGTGGACATGGGTCGTCCCGACCGATTCTGGCACATCATACCGGGTGTCGGGCGCTTCAATTGGCCGGTTTCGATGTTAACGTGGGACGTTCTGGTGCTCAACGGCTATTTGCTCCTGAATCTGCACATCTGCGGATACCTGTTCTACCAGCGTTTTCTGGGGAAGCGCCCTAGAAAACGCTGGTATGTGCCATTCGTCTTCTTGTCAATTTTTTGGGCTATATCCATTCACTCTGTGACGGCGTTTCTGTATAGCGGGCTGGGTGGCCGCACATTCTGGAATTCGGCTCTGCTTGCACCCCGCTTCATCGCCTCAGCGTTCATCACGGGGCCTGCATTCGTAATTTTGTTACTGCAGGCGCTCAGATACTTCGGAAACCTGCACATCGGTGATGGCCCTCTGGAGACGCTAAAAAGAGTGCTACGTGTGACGGTGCTCGTGAACCTGTTTATGCTCATGTCCGAGGTATTCACCTCGTTGTACACAGGTGGGCACCACGCCGCTGCCGTCGAGTACCTGCTGTTTGGCGCGCATGGTCATCACGGTCTGGTCCCCTGGATTTGGACGGCCATCGTTCTCAACGTACTGTCCGTTGTGTTCTTGTATTCACCGGAACGGACAGCCACGAGTCATGTCTTGCTCAACGCCGCCTGCGTGTGTGCCTTTTGTGGGGTTTGGATAGAAAAGGGCATGGGCTTGATTATTCCCGGGTTTATCCCGAGCACACTACACGAGCTCGTCGAGTACTCGCCCAGTTTGACCGAATGGAAGATCTCCACGGGAATCTGGGCGTTCGGCTTCCTGATCTTGTTCGTTGGTCTCAAACTCGCAAAACCGATCCTAAGTGGCGAAGTTTCGGCGGCATCAGTCCGTCCAGGCGCACCTAGTGCCGAGCGGTAGTAGCCACAAGTACGAATCGAATCATGCACACACTCTATATCATCTCCGTCTGGCTTCATATTTTGGCCGCGTGCGTCTGGGTCGGGGGAATGTTGTTCCTCGTGCTGGTGGTCGTGCCTTGGCTCCGCGGCGGAGGGCGCACTGACGCAGCGACGTTTCTCAGAGAGACAGGCGAGCGGTTTCGTAACGTCGGCTGGACTTGTTTTGCCGTCGTCCTGCTCACCGGTACGTTCAACCTATGGATGCGCGGCGTGCAACTTGTCGACTTCACCGACAAGCAGTGGTTGATGTCACCGTTCGGCAAAACCGTGCTCGTCAAGTTGGCTGTGTTCTTGCTCGTGCTGATCATCAGCGGTGTACACGACTTCGTCTTGGGCCCCCAGGCGACGCGAGCGATCGCTCGCGACGCACGTTCTGCCTTGGCGCGCGGCTTGCGCCGCAAGGCGTCCACGTTGGGTCGTGTCAACGTCTTGCTGGCCCTAACTCTAGTCGCATGTGGCGTTATTTTGGTACGCGGAGTGCCCCAATGATGGCGGTGCACCGCGACTCGTCGCCAGTGAAGCCGCAGACCGAGCGTTCCCGACGAGGTGCGATGACGACGAGACGGTTCATTGCGTGAACATGTCCGGCGTCCACATGTTGCCTGACATGGCGAGCAGGTAAAGGTTGCCGAGGTAGCCGCTGTACCAGAAGTCGTCGCGTAGTTTCGCTGACTCGGCAACGAACGCGTCCACAATGCCTTGGGAATTTGCCATCGAGCATACCGCCATGGCGCCGACGGCGGCGAGGTTGTGGTTCTGTCCAGCGGGGCTGCCGTCCAACTGGTAGCCGTCCACGATTCGTGAGACACCGACGTCGTCGTGTGCCCAACTGGTGAGTTTGATGCACCAGTTTTTTGCCGCCTCGTTTCCGTGCCACAAGTAGTCGAGGGCGTGTTTGTACGGTGTGCGTATCGCGTCGAAGCTGTAGTAGCCTTTCCGGCTTCCAGCGCCTGCTGTCCCGCTCACGGACTGCCAGTCGGGTACGAGCCCCGTCCTAGGATGAGCGGCTGCATCTCGAATCTTGTGAGTGTCGTCGGCGAGCTTGCGCCACGCGTCGTTGCCCGAGATTTCTGCAAAGTAGCGGAAGAAGCCTGGAGAGTAGTACGACGCGTCGGTCTCGTTGCAGCCTCCCCACGGCCTGCCCCCAGCGCATCCCGGGTAAAGCGCCGAGGTATCACCGCAGCTCGCGATGAGCTGGTCGAGATTGGAGATCACTCGACGTGCCTTGTCGTCATAGCCATCGTCGGGCCACTGCCAATGCGCCACGATCAGACCCGACGCCACGTCTATGTCGCCGTCCGTAGCAGCACCCTGGTCTGCGAAACCCTCACAAGAATTGTCCCACCCCATTAGTCCGCAGGCTGAAGCGGTCAGCTTCGTTTCGTAGTATCCGTACAAGCGATCTAAGGTGGGCTTGTCGCCCATGTACGCGGCGGCCACCATTGCAAAGCCTTGAGCTTCCACGAGGGACTTCGACAACGGATCTACTCCCGGTCTCAAGTAACCGTTGCACGTCTGCAGATACTTGGCGCTCCACGAGTCGTACCAGCGCTTCACGTGGTCGCTCGACACCTGAGTCGAGCGATTGCCGTGTGGATAGATGACGTTTTGCGGGAAGGGGTAGCGTTCGCCGTTCGTCGCGGGGGCGTCGCTCCGGGTATTCGTACCAGTGCTCGAGGTGGTTGGCTGCGGTGGTGTGGATTGCTGAGGCACCTCGCTGGACGGAGGAGTATCGTTGCTCATCGGGGAACTCGGCGCGCCTACCAGCTCTTCTTCGCTCGACGTCCACGTGGTCGCACTGTCTGTCACCTCCCCACTGCTTACATGAGTCGTCGCGGAGGTGAGCGGGGGAGCGCTGGTCGGTTCGGTGGTTCGAGCTGATCGCTCCGACGAGCTTTGGAGCGGCGTGTGGCTGGCACTGCTGGATGAGCCGACGCTCGTCTGCGCCAGAGCTGTTGATGCGTCCGACGGCGCCCAGGTGTCGGGTTGCGAACACGACAGCAGGGTGGTAGGAAGCAGCCATACTGCGCGGAAGCCGGGTTTACTTGGTAGCTTGGTTGGTCGAAAGTTCGGTCGCGTTAGCTGTGTCATGGACGTTCTCCGTAATGGGTGTTCCGTCGACGCTGCACGAGTAGAACGACGCGTAGTGGTCGATCGTTGGGATCCTAACGTTGTTCCTCCAGGCGCAGGTGGGCATGCAACAGTCCTGCATCGTGGTCGTGTGCAGCCGTTGTCCGTTTGCCGTGCTCGCGAAGCCGGCCGCAAGCGCGTCGGTTGCGGTCCGAACCTTGGGGTCGGGGGTTGGAAGCAGCGGATCTGGCTGGGGCTTGCATCCGGTGACGTCTGTGAGCGCCTGGGGGCATTGGACCCGCCTCGCATAGACGTTCCAATTCTCATGATAGTAGTGTTGGGCTTGATTGGACCAAATGCAGCTACGGCGAGAGGTCTCTTGCAGGTATTCACTCACCGCGGACAGCTCGTTGCAGGACGCGAGTACCTTCTCCTGGCACGCGGGAGCGGCAATGAGCTCGGCACTGAGTTTGCCGTCTTCATCACAGGCCAGGCTATCTGGGCCTGGTTTGACTCCCCCATTGAAGGCTTGACCAGCGGCAGGGTAGGAGAAGTACTGCGAATGGCCCGCGTTCGTACCTAGAGGAATGTTACCGTCGCAGGCGTTGAATACCCCGAACCCGCCGGCGCCCATGAAGATGTCGAAACCTGCTGCGCCCGACGCCTGCGTGTTCGCGCTTTGCACTACGAGGGGCGGAGGAGCCGGCAGTACAGAGTCGGCAAGGTATGTGGGCTCGGCGAACACGAGCTGGTAGCACTGACAGCACGAGTTGGGCAGTCCCGCGTCCAGGCCCGAGAGGTCCGGGTCGTGGCCGACGATGGCATAATGGAAAAAACCGCCGTACCCGTCCTCTGCCGCCGCGTCTTCCATCTCGCTGGAGAACAACATGTGACGAGCACACGCAAACTGGACTGGCACACCCTCTTTGCCGTTCTCGCAGGCGTTCTTTGACGTCGGGCCGTAGTCGTTGGCGCACTTGCCGCCGCAAGCGCTCGTGGTGTCGCCGACAACACAGCCATCGACTGAAAACTGATTCGAGCACGGATGGGGTGGTGGAAGCTGAAGCGAGCCGGTGTATCTTCCGCCGTCGCCTATGCCGACGAAGCTCGTCTCGAGCTCCTCTGTCACGGGCGCAACAGAAGTGGGTCCTTGTCCCACGGCTGCATCAAGCAAAGTTGGATCGCTCTCATGACGTGTCGAAACGAGCGTCGAGGACGACGGTCTTGCCTGTTCGGGAGGCACACTTGGTTGACCAGGAGCGAAGGTGGTGACGGCCTCCCCAGCATCTCTTGCGACGGTTCCGTTCCACCGGCCGTCGGAATCTGAACTGGTAGGAGCCCCAGCTGAGGAGGCTGTCGTAAGAGTGTTACACGCCGAGGCCCAGGCGGCCAGGAGTAAGCATGCAGTGTCGGATCGCTTCATGGGGTTTGCCTTCGGCAATGACCTTGGCGTGTAACAGTGACTACACTGCGCCCACGCCACGGATTCGTCAAACGGTGGTTGGAGTATGCCTCGCTGGAGTATGAGCGCTGTCATGAGCCTGGCCATCTAACGGCCACCATAGCGGTTGCTCTCGCCCGGATCGGTGCGACATAACGGTGCGGTCGTGGCCGCGAGCGCCAGAGATCGCCAGCACATCGAGCACTGGGGCGAACGGCGAGACGTCAATAGATGAATGGCACGTCGAGCTGAAGGATCTGGTAGTCGCTTCTTGCCATCGGATCGTCGAGAGGCACGGAGTACGATAGCCCGGGGCGTAGCCACGACGTGCTGTCCAGTCTGATGTGAGCGCGGGGCCCCAAGGCCACGGTCGTGGTGTCCCTCGACGCATTATCCGTGACGACAGCTTGGGGGGTGGACAACCAACGCTGATGGCGCAGCTCGGTCCCGAAGGACAAAGCTGGGCCCAGAAAGTACCCGACGTGTACGCCGGCGGTAAGGTTGGTCCGCATTGCGTCCGGTTGCACTTGGTCGTTGCCACGTACGCGACGCAGTTGAAGGACCGTTGTTTCGAGTTGAATAGTCCAGCCATCGTTAACCACGGCCAAGTCGATGCCAGGAAATACGACCAAGTCGTTCACGGCGAACATCGCGTTGTCCATAGCAGAACGCGTCCAAGTTCCATGGCTACGGGCGATGCTCGGCGCTGAGCGTGCCGCACTTCCTGCGTTGCTTCCCAGCGGTAACGCAAAGCCGATGAACGGCGTGATTCGGACGGCATCAAGTACATGAACATGGTTGAAACCAATGACCGGGTTGAGGAACGCCGTGGAGGGGCCCGCACCGCCACTCCCGTCGGCGGGCGAATGGGTGACCATTCCTACGCGCACGGTTGCCGACGTGGCGTCGTCGAGCTTCCGACCGGCGAGCAGCGTGGAGACCGAGTTCGCGGAGGCAGTGTCGTCCGACGGCGAGACAAACAAGGAGAGCGCCGAGTCCAGCCGAATGGCGTTAACTGCTACCGCTGGCCGAAGGCCGAAAGGAAGGGAGTACGGCGGTCCAACCGGCGCGCTCCGTTCGACGGTTGAAGGAGGTGCCTTAACCCTCGCGGATGGTTTAGCGACCCTGGAAATTTTCCCGTAGTCCGGCGGGGGGGCGAGCTGCAGCCACGGTGGCGGCGCAGCCGGGGGCGCAACCGATGTGGATTCAGGAAGCGATATGCTCGCGGAGGCGAGCATGCAGTCTCTCAATGGCGAGGGTTGGCCAAACGCGGCTGTAGAATACAGGCCCGTTATGACTGTGCCGAGCGCTCGATGCAGTATCTCTGTGCGTATGGACTGCGACATATCTGTCTCCAGTGTTCGGTATGATTACCGAGGTGAACACATCCGGTTCGAACGCGAGAATCGTCGCGCGTTGCCGCCCGCGTTCGATCGACGAGCTCTTTCACACGCTCAATGGTGCACGTTGTTTCGCGGAACTCCAGGTTGAGCAACCCCATTGCCGGCGACGTATGATACCGCTCATACTGTGAGCGAGTGGCCCGGAAAGCCACGATGGGCGTAGGGGCAAGAGGGGACCGGTGGCGAGGTGAATGTCTGCGGCCCAGGAGAGCAACGCGCGCTCTCCTGGGCCCACCGCATTGAGCAGCTATACCGCACGACAGGTGGGGCTGCGGCTCCACGGCCTTGCAGCGCACTGCGCCGCCCCAGCGCGGCTATGGCGACTACTCGCGAGCATCAGTCTGTTGATGGCGTCAGAACGAACTGGAGTTGACTGACGAGGCGCACCGCCAACCGCGCTTGCACACGCACTTCTGAGACTCACCCCCGTCCCACCGCGCGCATCAGCTCCGTGCGCGTCATCGGACCGCGCATGTACGTCATCGCGTAGCGGGGTTGGAGGAGGACGGGGGTGGGGCCCGCGTGCAAGTCGCGCATCACGAACCAACGTTTGGCGAGCCGTTGCACGGTGTTGTCGAGGAGCTGGTCGGCCTTGCGATCACCCGTGGCCAGCCCTTCGATCACGCGTTCGCGGTCGGCGTCCGTCTGCAAGGTGCCCAGGCACCAGACGCCCGCGTTGCTGAGCGCGCGGTAGTCGAGATCCATCGGGTTCTGGGTGGCGATGAGCACGCCCACGCCGAACGCGCGCGCCTGCTTCATCAGCGCCACCAAGGGACGTTTGGTGGGCGGGTTGTTCGGGTGAGGGGGCAAGAAGCCGTAGACCTCGTCGAACACCACCAGGGCGCGCAGGCCGCGGCTACCAGGCAACGAGCGTACCCAGGTGAGCAGCTCCTCGAGCAGCACGCCGAGCACCAGCGTGCGTTCTTCGTCGTCGAGGTGCGCGACGCTCACGATCACGGCCGGCGTCTTGGTGACGAGCGCGTGAGGGTCGGGGCTGAGCCACGTGTCGAGCTCGAGCGACGCCCCTTCACGCCACGCCGCAAAGCTCGGGGAAGCGAGCAGCGAGTTGAGCGCCGCAGCGAGCAGCGCGCGTTCCTTGATGCTGAGGAACTTGTTCACGTCGAGCGCGCCCACTTGCTCGAAGGGCGGCGTCTCCAGATCGGCGATCAACGCTCCGAGATCTGCCGGCCGCCCCGCCCGCAGATGCCGTTCGGCACACAACGAAAGGTAGACGTGTTCACGCGAGCGCGCTGGATCGCCGTCGCGCCCGATCAGGCGCAACATGAGTGAGACGGTAGCCGCCAAACCCGCTTGCGCCGATTCCGGATCGGTCACCCACCGTTTGCTCGGTCGTTCGAGGGCGGAGAGCACGTGCAAGGCCTCTCCCGTCGTCGACCCTGGGGTGATGAGGCGTACGTCGTGGCCTGCATGAAAGGCGGCGAGTTCAGCGGCGCCGATGCCCCAGGATTGGAGCGCGCTCTTGCGTTCTGCGGTGATGGCTTCGGCGAGTGCCTCGGGACTGCGCGTGTCTCCCGGCGCCTTGGTGCCCGCAACCCATGGCACGAGGTGATGCGACGAAAGATCGGGAAAAGAGAGCAGCAGGTTCGGCAAATCTCCCTTCACGTCGATCATCAAAACCGGCACGCCGGAGCGCAACGCCTCTTCAACGGCGATGAACACCAAGCCCGTCTTGCCCGAACCCGTCATCCCCAAGATGCAACCGTGGGTCGTCAAGTGATGGGCCGGCATCACCAACGGTGAGCGCGGCCCTTTGGCGTTGAGCGGTTGTTTGTCTCCCCACAGGAACGAGGGTGGCTTGGTTGTACTCACCGACGGCTCCGTTCACTTCGTGGTGCTAGAAAACGGGCTTCCACCGCGACCCCCCGCGACGGCGGGCTCGGCTTCTTCGAAGACTTCGGCGTCACCAGCGGTGACGACGGGTGAAATCGCGGGCGCTGCCGCTTCCTCCTCGTCCGCGTCGGGCTCCTTGCGCGACTTCGACTTGTTGCCGCTGGCGTACAACGAGGGGACGACCTGACGGTAGATTTGCTGCTTGCGGAGCAAGAACAACATGACGTGCTCGGCGACCGAATAGGCGTTGATGAGCAACGTCAACGCGCGATCGAGCTCGTCGCGGGCTTGCTCGGACGTGAGCCCGCTCGAGTTGCGGCGCGCCGACGTTTCGATCAACTGATACGCGAGGTGCTGGTACTCCATGAGCTTGTCCTTGGGGATCGCCACTCGCTCGAGCACGTCTTCGCCGCTCTCCGTCAAGATAGTCGCGATGGTTTGGATGTCTCGCGCGACGTTGGTGTGCCCCGCTTCCCCGCGGACGCGCTTGGGCGCCTCCACCGAGAGCAGGCCTTGAGTGACGAGGTTCGTGAGATCCGACATCATCAGTCGCCGTGCCGTGAGCGCGGCCTCGTACACACCTTGCACCTTGTCGGGCGGCGTCATCGTCGCGGCGAGCAAGACCTCGGCGTGAGCCACGCTCCGTCCGTACGTGTCTATCTTGTCGATCTCTTCGAGCTCGGGCTCGAACCGCTGGGCGATGAGATCGCGATACCGATCGAGGCGAGGTGCACTTCCGAGCGCGACCTTGACGGCGTAGCCGATGTCGAACGGACCCAACACGACCAGCTCCGTTGGCAGTAAACGCGCGCGATCGGGAGCCGTGAGCTCATACGCCTCCTTGAAGTCGAACGGCCGCGGCGCGAGCGGCGGCGCCAGCCGATGCGTACCGGCTGGCGCAATTTCCGAGTTGCGCGGCGTGGGGTTGGTTAATTCAGGTGCGTCGGCGTCTGAAGTAGGACTATGGGAGGCTGGACTAGAAGTTTTTGGCTTAGCGACCATGGGTGTTCCTTTCTGGCCCCTATCCAGACACACGAGTTCGATCGTGTCCAATGGTGGGACACGTTTCATCGATCTTTGTCTCGCTGTTCGGTGTTTATTCGTAGCGAGTGGTGGGATGAGCGGTGTTGGTCGGAGATTTGCAGGTGTGTGGGTTATTGGGCGTGCGATAGGGTAACGTTAGCTCGTCCGCTGTAGCCGCTCCGCTTTGCGCGGCGGCGGTCGACCCAACGCGCACGTTGAAGCGTACCTGAGCCATCGAACTTCGAGCTGTCAGGACATTCGAATGTTCTGCGGTGTTTGCCAGTAGGTAACTGCGCCACATTCGAATGTGAGCTTCAGATTGGGCGCCGCTCACGAAACACATTCGAATATAGACGCACGCTCGCTAGTTGATGCCACGCTTACAGTCGAGTGTAGGTGCGCGATCGGCAGTCAACGCAGGAGATACATTCGAATGTACCTCCAAGCCGGTTCTCTGGAACGAATGCAGATTCGAATGTACTTTCAGGTCGCCCCGCGACCGTGAGGCGACGGGCGAATGCGGTACTGGGGAGGGTGGTGTCCTGCCGGCGTGCGTGCGAAGGGCTGGGTACGGTCCGGGCTCGGCGGAACGTGGCCGACGGCACGCGGGCGGGATGGTTATTGCTTCCGGAGGCGCGTCACGACGCGGCGCGTCGTGTGCCGGACGGGGCCGCCAAACAAAATGACCATCCGCGCCCTGCACGGGAGCCGTCACCGTACGGGGCGTCCCGACTTCGCCGGGCAAGTGCCATCCGCGAAGCTCGCGCGCGAACGGCAGCCAGCTAGGAGGGACACCTTCTCACCACGGACAGGCCTGGATTTAAACGTCAGCGGCTGGCCCGCGCGCCATAGGTTACTACAATGCTCCGCCGAGATGGTGGGACACGGGGAGCCAAAGCGGCCAATCGTAGGGGGCGAAGGAACCGAAGGGGGCGAAGTGCCAGCAGAAGCCGCCGTAGACAGGGAGCCAAAAGCAGCGGGCGACGCTGAGCCGTCTGTCTCTGCAGCGCCTGTTTTGCCCGCCGAGCCGACTGCGGCTGCTGGCCGAAGGCCAACACGCAAGCGGGCCGCGAAGCGGGGCCGGAGTTCACGTCGCGCCCCCAACAGCAAAGCGCTCAGACAGCAGCTGTTGCAGGCGGTGATGACGGCCTGGGAAGCGGAGCTGGCGGCGCGTCCTCCGACCGGTGCGTTGCCCCCGCTGCCGTATCGACCAAGCGACTACGCCGAGGCGCACGCGGTCACCGCCGCCGAGCGCGCCGCGATTCCGGCGCGCGACGTGCGCAAGGCCAACGTCAACGCGGCGAAGGTGGTGGCGTTGGCGCTCGCCGTGGTGCCCGTCTTGGACCAGTTGCGACCGGCGTTGGCGACGCTTCCCGCAGGGGTGGCGATGATCGATCGGATCGATACCTTAGCGCGCTCCTTCAGCTATTCGGACGCGTTAGCTCGGGGCGCGCTCGACCCCACCTCGACGGACCGGTGGGAACCTGGCTCGAAGCGTGTGTTCACACCGCGCCAGCGATTGCGCAATCTGCTCGGCCGCACCATCGCAGCGCGGCGGAGCCTGAACTCCGAGGTACGGAACCTGATTTTACAGGGGAAGTTGCCCAAGGTCGCCGTCGAAGGCTTGAAGGGCGGGGCGGGGTATTACAACGCCGCTCGCGACGTATTGACGCTGGTTACCGTGCTGCGCGACGCGCCGGCCACCGTTCGCGCCGCGTCGTCGCTTGGTGACGCAGAGCTCGAACAGTATACCCAGCTCGCCTACGAGCTCACGAACGCGCACGCACAGATGTCGCCGCGCAGCGAAACCAAGTTGTTGGCTTGGGACAACCGCGCACGTGCGTTCACGCTGCTCTGGCACGCTTACCGCGAAGCCCAACGCGCGCTCACGTACATCCTGTGGGGCTTGCTGAAGGTGACCGACGTGCTCCCGACCCTGATGGTCGGCGTAGGCCGCAAGAAAGCGAGCCGACGCAACGGCGCGTAGCGGCGAGGGTGGCCACGGCAATACCGAACCGATTGAGTTGGCGGACCGGTTACCGCGCGCACTGAGGTCACGTTTGACCTGGACAACGGTTTGCCGCTCCTTGTACACTTGTCGCGAACGGTGGGGGTGAGTAACATGCAACGAGAGCTAACCGTTGGGCGTCTTATGTGCAGGTGGAAGATTGCCGCTTAATTCACCATAATCACAGGGTTTTGGTTGTGGGTGTCCAGTCCCCGCCTGGCGGTAGCACAGACAACGATATCGGCGACTTCGCTTCCTGCGGGAAGTTCACCCAACAACGTCGCGGTCGCCGCGACGCGAAACCTGTGGATTCGCGATCAAGCTATCGTCCGACAGAAGCACGCATATCTTGGGTACGCCCCACTCTCCAACAGTGGTACGGGCATCACAGTTGTTGGCGTGGACTCGCGGATCGGCGATGTAACGAGTCGTGCTCGGGTCGAATTGAGGGGATCGAACCTCCCAGATGCGGGCGTCTTTGGTTCGGTAGCGAGCGCCGGCACGATTCTCGTCCAGAACAACCATCACGTCACAGGGGCGATGCTTCCCGCGACGATGACTACATTTTTGCCATCATCGGTCGTTACCTCAATTCCGTCTTTCCCAGCGGGGCTGCAAACCATCAACTCCGGGAGCACAGTCACCCTCCAGGCAGGCGCACACCAGTCGTATCAGCTCAACTCCGGCGCGACCCTTGTCCTGCGTCCCGGCAAGCATTCCTTTCGGTCGTTGGTTGTAAATGGTGGCGCTACGTTGAAGCTCGATGACGGGGTCGAACCCGTTGAGGTGTTCCTCCGAGACTCACTGACGATGGGAGGCACCATCGTAGAACAGCAATCACCAATGACTCTCGAAGGGAACGTGCGCTTCATCGTTTTGAACGGCAGCGCCAACGTCTTGGGCAGAATGATCGGAACGGTGATCGCTCCGAATGGTACCATCACCGTGGCCCAAACAGTAAGCCCGCACCGGGCCTCATTCTTCGGGCGGGATGTGGAGGTCAAGGCGTCTGCGGTGGTTGAGTTCGTGCCGTTCCCATCGCAATTGATCACCGCCGTTGAGTTGGAACAGGTCACGGCCTGTAAGTACGAGACGGTGGATGTGTTGGCGACGGTGCGCGACCAAAGTGGTGGAACCGTCAAAGTCTCTATCAACGGCGTTCCGGGCAGCCAGGCGACCGTGCAGTATCCGACGGTAGGCAAGCATACCGTGCTTGTTACAGCTACGGAAGGCGCGCTGACGCAGACCAAGACGGTGCATTTGCAAGTACAGGACTGCGTTAGCCTAACGCCACAGATCTGATCCTGGGCATGGACGAGACCCTGGGCTCCGTGCTCGACGACGTGCGCCAGAATGGCTATTCCAGAAACGAAGCCCAGGTAGTCGATGCTGTCGCCGCCACGCGCCTATTCGATGCCGGGCGAGCTTTAGCGGCAACCTCGGTGCAAAACCTGCCGAAGCTGATGCCCTGCAGCGAAGAGACGCGCGATTGCGCTCTGCGTTTCATCCAAGACTTCGCGGCGAAAGCTTACCGCCGGCCGCCGACGAAGGAAGAGGAAGAACGCCTGGCGCGAGTGTTCGACGTCGGAGCCGAAGATGGGTTCGCGGAGGGTATCGGTTTGGTGGTCTCCGCCATCCTGCAGTCACCCTCGTTCCTGTACCACTTCGAGTTAGGCGACGCATCGGAGGCGAACCCTCGGGCTCGGCTCACTGCCCATGAGATCGCAGCGTCATTGTCCTACTTCCTGACTGGCGGTCCACCAGATCCCGAACTCATGGCGTCCGCCTCCGATGAATCGCTGTTCGAGCCCGACGTGCGAACCCGACATGCGCAGCGACTATTGGGATTGCCCGCGGCCAAGGCGCAAGTCCAATTGATGATCACCGAGTGGCTCACCATCGACTCGCTTCGAAACAAGGGCAAGGAAGCAAAAGTTTACCCCGACTTTCTGGACTACAGGACTGCGATGGTGGATGAGTCGCGCGCGTTCGTCGCGGAAGTTCTGTGGAATGGCGACGGTTCGCTGACGACCCTACTCACGGCAGACTTCACGATGGGCGACGAGGCGATGGCTTCGTTCTATGGTGTGCCGGTTGCAGCCGATGGCATCATATCTTGGCGAAGTATCGAACGTCGTGGGCTGCTCAATCAAGCGAGCTGGCTTGCAACCACTGCGCACGGGGACGACAGTGGTCCGGTGACTCGAGGCCTCGGACTCTAGCGCCGCGTGTTGTGCGCGAGTGTGCCTGGTCATGCGCAAATGGGGGTGGCCGCCCCGTTTCCACCCAACGACTTTCTCACGTCCTCGCGGGAGCGAATTGCGGCGCACAGCCAGGTACCGGCGTGCGCAACGTGCCACGACATCATAGACAACGTGGGGTTCTTGTTCGAAAACTACGATGGCATGGGGCGCCTGCGCGAAGTGGACAACGGCGTGGTGGTCGACACCTCGGGGAGTCTTCCTGGCGCGGTTTCCCAGTGGGGAGTGGAGAACACCAGCGGTACGTTTGCCAATAGCCAAGAGCTCATTGCCGTTCTCGGGCAGAGCCCAGACGTGCGAGACTGCTTTGCGCGCAACGTTGTTCGGTTCGCAAGCGCAGCCCGTGTAAAGGACGTCGAGGACAGGCTATTGAGGGGCTTCGCTCGCTGGCCGGCAGACAAGCGTGACCAGGTGTTGGAGCAATTCGTCGACATCGTTCGCGATGAAGCCTTCATACACCGTTCCTTCAACCCTCCTCTAGAGACTCTGGAGTACTAGATTCGCCATGACCAATTCTTTTCTTCGTGACCGTCGGGCGTTCCTCAAGGCGGTCGGGGGAGCGGGACTGTCGCTACCGTTCCTGCCGTTGCTAGAGCGTTCGGCGATCGGACAGGGCGGGAGCGGCCCGAAACGGTTCGTCGGTGTTTACGCTCCGCACGGGATGGCGCACCCTTTGTGGACCATGCAGGAAGACGACTCGGAGGAGAGTTTCGACCTTCGTTTTCCGAACTGTCCCCTCTCGCCTTTCGACGATGGTGAGACATATGGCAGAAGCTTCAAGGACAAGATAATCCTCATCGACGGCATAGACTTGACTGTAGGTGTGAACGGTGGCGTGGTCGGGCACGACGCCGGATCCGTGATCCTCACCGGCGCTGCTCGTCCAGCCAGCTCGAGTCTCGACCAGTTTTTGGCGGTAGAGCAAGGGTTGGGTAACGACACCCGTTATTCGAGTCTGACGGTTGGGGTGGACGTCGAGTGGGCGATCTGGTCGTTGTCGATAGGAGCGACTGGGGTGCCGATCGCGCCGATAACGAATCCGGCGCAGGTCTATGACATGGTCTTTGCCAGCCTCGTCGTCGGAGAGGACCCCGAGGCGCTCGCCAAGGCTGAGCTGATGCGTCGTCGAGGGCAAAGTGTAATTGACTTCCTGAATGCTGAGCTTGCGGCACTCAAGCCAAGACTCCACCCGAGGGAGCAGCGAAAGATCGATGCTCACTTGACGTCGGTACGCGAGGTCGAGCGACAGCTAGCTTCGTTTGCAGCGGATGGGCGGAAATGCGTCAGACCCGACACGCCGTCCGTCGGGTTGTACAGGCACTGGGAGTCTACCCAGTACGCCGGACCGGAGGACGAGTACTTCGGCGGGCTGGCGAATTTGCAGGTCGAACTGCTCGCCCAAGCGATTGCATGCGACCTCACGCGTTTTGCGACCCTCTATCTGCCGCATCGTTTCAAAGCAGACCATCACGGGGTAGTACATGCCTACGCCAACCGCGTCGGGGTCTTCGAGCCCGCCACGTTTGCGCCGCTCGCAGCGGCAAACGAGTGGAACTACCGTCAGGTGGCGTTACTGCTTCAACGGTTGGACGAAGCAGGGATCATCGACGACACCATCGTGTTCGTCGCCAGCGATGTCGGCGATCCATCGGAGCACAACAGCCGGTACATTCCGGCCGTTCTGGCGGGTGGCGCGGGCGGCAAGTGGCGTATGGGACGTCGGCTACGCGCTGGGGCAGCCTGTGCTTCGAGCGATCAGGCTTGTTTCACCGTCGAGCGGGTGCCTCACAATCGCATTCTCGTGTCGATCTGCAACGCGTTCGGCGTGGAGGTCGAAGCGTTCGGCTATTCCGTAGAGACGCCGGACGTGACGAGGGGGGCGCTGGACGGGTTGACATAGCCGAACGTCGCGAGTCATCGTAAGCCGAGTGCGATCGAGCACCACCAGGAAGCTGGTTTGGCCAGACTCGACAACCTTCACGAATGTGGTGGAAGAGCGGCTGGAAACCGGGAAGTTAACGCCGGGGGAGAACAACCGCATTACTGCCGCACCTGCTATTCCGTCAGCGCTGCCCCCACTCGTTCCCGACTTTCGGTTCTGTTTAGGCTCGAGTATCCAGCCGCGATTGATCCAGCTCGAGCCGGCGCAAGAGATGATGAAAGTTGCTCCGGTGTAAGCCAAGCGCTCGTGCCGCCGCCGCCTGATTGCCTCCGGCACGCGCCAGAGCCGTCCGAACTACCTCGCGTCGGAACTCCTCAACCTGTTCGCCGAGCGGTCGCACCGAAGCAGCCAGCTGAGTCTGCACCTGTGGTCCGACCGAACGACCATCGTCGAGGTCCGCCGTGCGGACGACTACCGCGGCGCCGGGACTCAGGCCCCGGCTAGCTCGCAGAACGGCACGCTGAACGGTGTTCTCGAGTTCGCGAACGTTGCCGGGCCAGGGGCGTTGGCCCAGGGCCCTGTATGCGTCACGCGTGATCCGCACAGCGCCGAGTCCGAGACGACGACTGCAATCGTCGCAGAACCTACCGCAAAGGAGCGGAAGATCTTCCACTCGCTCGCGCAGTGGGGGCACCTCCAAGCGATAGGCGTTCAGCCGGTGATAGAGGTCCTCGCGAAAGCGCCCCGTCTCGACTAGTCCCTCCAGTCGGCGGTTCGTCGCCGCGATGAAGCGCACATCGACTCGAGAACACCGGTCGGCGCCGACACGTTGTACATCCCCCTGTTGCAGTGCCCTCAACAACTTCGGTTGAAGCTCCGCGGGCAGTTCGCCGATCTCATCGAGGAACAGCGTACCTCCGTTCGCCAGTTCCAGTTTGCCTGCCCGATCGCGGGTCGCGCCGGTGAAGGAGCCGCGCACATGCCCGAACAACTCGCTCTCCGCTAGGTTAGGAGGGAGCGCAGCGCAGTTCAGTTCCACGAGCGGTCGGTGGCTGCGCGGAGAGTGCCTATGGACGGCGCGCGCCACGAGTTCTTTGCCGACCCCCGTCTCACCTGTGATGAGCACTGTCATGGTGGACGGCGCCACCAACGCAATGTCCTCTCGGAGGGACGACATGGCGACGCTGCTCCCCACCAACTCCTCGCCCCCTCCCGCTGACGGACGCATAGGTGCCTGTGTGGGCAGTCCCATTTGAGTTCGGGCCTCCAATAGTTCGATGCTCAAGTTCGTCTTCAAAGTTGCGGCGGCGAGTTCGGCCATCGCGGTGAGCACCTCGTCGCTCATGTCGTCGAAAGCGTGTGGCGCGAGCGCATCAGCCGTGAGGATCCCAAGCAGGTGACCGTCGGCACGTAACGGCAGTCCCAAGCAGGCGTGAACCTCCGCCAAAGCCGTCGCATCTTGCGCCAACAAGCCATCGAATGGGTCGGGCAGGCGACATGAAAGAGGAAATCGCACGGGGCTGCATGAGATCGCGATTGCCTCCAACCGTGGATGATCCCCTCGGAGAAACGCTCGCCCGCCCACATCTGTGCTGAGCCCGAGATAGGCCTTTGGTGTGAATTTGTCTTGGTCAGCGACCAGAAGACAAAGGGCATCGGCTGCGCTCAGGGCTTTCGAAAACGCAACCAGGAGCTGACTCCAACGAGCTTCTGCAGTTACGGAACGAGCGAGGTGGACTGCTACCTCCAGGTGACCGAAGTTCATGTTGCGGAACTAACAACATCCGTGGCGAAACTACAACCATCAGTGTTGTCGATGATGCGACGCGATCGCCGACGTTTCTTCCCCGGGGGAGCGCAGATGCGCCGGGTACGGGTTGGTACGCCTCGTGCAGATTGCGCCGCCGTATGAACACTTCAAGGAAATTATGGATGCTTCTGGGTGCGGTGCTGCTTGGCACCTTCCTGCTCCTCGGCTTTTTCGGTCGAGAAGTCTATCGCCAAGCGCCGCCGATCCCAGAAAGGGTAGTGGTTGCAGGCGGTTTCGAACTCTTCACACGAGGCGACATCCTCACGGGCCAACAAGTGTGGCAGAGCATGGGTGGCCAACACGTGGGTTCCATTTGGGGTCACGGCGCTATGCAGGCGCCCGACTGGTCTGCAGATTGGTTGCACCGCGAGATTGTCGAGCTGCGCAACATCTTCGCTGCGCGCTCCGCGGGCGCAAAGTTTACCGAGTTGTCGGTAGGGCAACAGGCCGCGCTGGCTTCCCAGGTTCAAGAAGCCACGCGCCGCAACACCTACGACGAGCAGACAGGAGTGCTGACCGTTTCGTCTGAACGAGCAGCCGCAATAGCCACGGTCAGCCGCTACTACGACGACCTCTTTTCCGGGGTACCAGCGCGCGCGTTGGACAGGGAGCGTATGGCGTTGAAGGAGGTCACTGTAAGCGACTCCACGCGCCGACGACAGCTAGCAGCGTTCTTTTTTTGGGCCTCCTGGGCATGTGCGACGGAGCGGCCTGGAAGCCAGATAACCTACACCAACAACTGGCCGCACGAGCCACTGATCGCTAACCGCCCCACCTCTGCCAACTTGCTGTGGTCCGTACTGAGCGTGGTTCTGTTGCTCGGTGGCGTGGGTTCGCTGGTTTGGTATCAGGCGTTTCGAAAGAGCGAAGAGTCCCTTCCGGAGCCGCCGAGCCAAGATCCGTTCGACCGCGTCCAGCTGACGCCATCAATGAAAGCAGTCGGAAAGTACTTGGTGATCGTCAGTTCGCTGCTGCTGGTTCAATGTTTGCTTGGGGCGGTCACAGCTCACTACACGGTGGAAGGGCAGGCGCTTTTCGGTCTTCGGTTGAGTGATTGGCTTCCATACTCCGTTACGCGTACTTGGCACATGCAGTTGGCCGTATTTTGGATAGCAACGGCCTTTCTTGCCGCAGGGCTCTTTCTCGGCCCGATCATCGGCGGCCGCGAGCCCCGGTTTCAGAAGCTCGGCGTGGACATCCTATTCGGCGCTTTGATCGTCGTCGTTGGTGGTTCCATGGCGGGTCAATGGCTCAGCGTCCAGCAAGCAATCCCGCTTGACGTGGGTTTCTTCCTCGGCCATCAAGGCTACGAATTCGTCGAACTGGGGCGAGTGTTTCAAATCGCGTTGTTCGGTGGACTCAGTTTCTGGTTGGTATTGATGTTACGTGCACTGTGGCCAGCACTCTCACGTCGCGACGATGGGAGGACTGTGACCCTGTTGTTCGCGGGTTCGGCCGCGTGTATCGGATTGTTCTACGGTGCAGGGTTCGGCTACGCATCTCGCACCCATCTGTCGATCATGGAGTTCTGGAGGTGGTGGGTCGTGCACCTATGGGTGGAGGGCTTCATGGAGGTCTTCACTACAGCGGCGCTCGCAGTTCTCTTCTCACGCCTCGGCCTGGTGCGCCCCGCGAGTGCCGGGCGCGCCATCTTGCTGTCCACGGCCATCTTCCTGTTGGGCGGCGTGCCGGGTACCTTTCATCACCTCTACTTCGCTGGGACTCCGGTCTCCATTCTTGCCGTTGGTGCGACGTTCAGCGCCTTGGAGGTCGTTCCGCTCGTGTTGATTGGTATGGAGGCCGCAGAAACAGCGCGCATGGCTCGTCGTGCGCCGTGGGTAGAGACCTATAGGTGGCCGATTCGATTTTTCGTTGCAGTCGCGTTTTGGAACATGGTCGGTGCTGGTCTCTTCGGGTTCTTGATCAATCCGCCGATCGCTCTCTACTACGCACAGGGTTTGAATACGACTCCAGTGCACAGCCATGGGGCGTTGTTCGGAGTGTACGGATTTCTGGCGCTCGGGCTGATGTTGGTCGTTTTGCGCCGTCTTCGACCCCACGTGGTTTGGAACGAGTCTTTGCTGCGTCTCACCTTTTGGTCCTTCAACGCTGGGTTGGTACTGATGCTGCTCCTCAGCCTCCTCCCCGTGGGACTGATCCAGCTCTGGGCGAGCATGGAGCAGGGCTTTTGGTACGCGCGGAGCGCGGAGTTCCTAGCATCGCCGCTGCTGCAAAGTTTGCGTTGGGCGCGTGTTGTCGGGGACGTGCTATTCCTAGTTGGTGTTGTCGGCTTTGTAACGCACGTGTTCCGCTCGCTGCGTGCTGGGAGGTCTAGCGCCCTTGGAGTGCATGGGGATCTGTTGCAGGGAGCTGCTGCAGAGTGAGGGCAGCGGCTCGACCAGGGTTGCGACCGTACCACGAGTCGGCTAAGTCCCCGGACGACAACTAACGTTGGGAGCGCAGCGATGCCGAAGCGTGAATGCTTCGGCGTCGCAACGAAAGAGATCGACCTTATGCACATATACGAAGTAGATGACGTGGACGAACGCCTCGAGCTGCTACCCATGGCGGCTCGCCGCGCACTCGACTGTGCTGGCTTGAAGTTGACGCTCTCGGGCTGGAGGGCTCAAAGTGTCGAATGGCGGCAGAAACTCACGGAGCTCGGCAGCAACGATGCGGTCGACGTACCTAGGGTCTTGGAGTGCTTGTCCACGCTGGGGGAGCTCGCTTCGCGAGTGTCAGTCGAGCCGGTGCCAATAGTGCATGAGCCGCCCGCAGCTTCGGTGCCAATACAGGTAAGTCGTGCCTTCGGAGAAGAGCGGCCCATCCCGTCGGCTGCGTGGAGCGCCTTGTCGGCGCTCGACCGTTACGTCCTCGCCAAGGTCGCCATCAAGGCCCGACCCGATCGGATCGAGCGAGCCTACCGAGAAATCGTTGGGCAGTCTGCGGTTTCGAGCCACCTCGAGCCCTCGGGCGGGGTGCGCATGGTTGACGTTGGCGCCAAGCCCATCTCCGAGCGGTTTGCCAGGGCAGAAACACGAGTCCAGTTGTCCCAGGTAGCGCTGCAGCGACTGCTGCAGGGGCACGGGCCGAAGGGCGACGTACTCGGCGTTGCACGGGTTGCCGCCATTCAGGCGGCGAAGAAGACCGCGGACATCATCCCCTTGTGCCATCAATTGATGCTCACGCGGGTCTCTGTCGACTTTTCAATCGACCGCGACGCTGGAGCCGTCAGCGTTCAGGTCGTGGTTCATGCGCGCGACCGCACCGGCGTGGAGATGGAGGCCTTGACAGCGGCAAGCGTGGCGGCGTTGACAATCTACGACATGCTCAAAGGCGTTGACCGCGCCATGGTGATCGGCCCGACCCAGCTCGTCGAAAAACGTGGCGGCCGTACGGGTGACTTTGCCCGTCCCTCGGTGGAGGCGGAACGCGCATGACGCTCGTCGCAGTACGAGAGGCTAGGCTCAGCATCGACGAGGTTTACGATGCTGTGTGCACCGACGCTCAGGGTGCAGTCGTGTTGTTCGTTGGAAGGGTGCGCAACAACAATCAGGGTAACGACGTCACGTTGCTTGAGTACGAAGCGTACACATCCATGGCCGAGAAAGAGATCTGTCGGATAGCGGCGGAGATCAGTCTCGGGCAAGCCGACACGTTGCTAGCTTGCGTTCACCGCGTCGGTCGGCTCCAGGTCGGTGACGTAGCCATCATATGCGCAGCTAGTTCTCCACATCGAGAGACAGCGTTTGCCGTGTGTCATGCGCTGATCGAACGCGTGAAGGCGACGGTTCCCGTCTGGAAACGCGAACATGGCGCAGCGGGCCCATACTGGTTAGAGTTTCGGCCGGGTGCTTGAGCCTCAGAAACGGTCGAAATGAAGTGAGACTCGCTGCCGATGTAAACACTTTGCCGAGGCAAAGGGCTTCAGCGTCGGCGATCCCCATTCATGTCCTCGGGCGTATCCCAGTCGTCGAGCAAGCCAGCGTCGTCTCCTTCCAGGGAGAGTGGGCTCGCGTTCAAGCTCTCTAGCAGTGATGTGACGCTATGGTCGCCACGGTCTAGTTGCTCATCCAGGACCGACAGCGTCGTGGGGACTCGGTAGCGTGAACACATCGGCTCCCACCGCGGGGGCTGACCGCGGGTTGCCGCTACGGCGCCAGTCATGGGCGCGCGCAGCAGCGCGGTCAGCACCGTTCGGTCGATGTACGGCAGGTCGCAAGCCAACAATACGACCTGGTCGAACGCCAGACTGAGCAGGGAGTGCAGTCCACCGATCGGACCAACGCCCGGCGGGGTGTCGGCGAGCATCGGCAAGCCGAGGTGGCGGTATTCAACTCGACCGCCCAACAGGTAGATTGGGGCAGAGTCCAACGACAGTCGGCATTGGGCTACGAGGTGTTCGATCAGTAGCGCCCCGTCTGGTTTTGCGAGCAGCCCCTTCGCCGCTCCCCCTAGACGAGAGCCGCGGCCGCCAATCAAGATGCCGAACGCCAGTGCATCAGACATCGATCAGGAGTAGTGTGTCTACGAGTTCTCCGGCATGCGCGCCGGCGCTGTCTTCGGAGAACGTTGCCAGGGCGTTGGCGAGAGCCATCGAAGTTACGGAGCCCGATCCTTGTTCGTCATGGATGGTCACTTCTTCCCCTTCGACCGTCGCGCGATAGAAGCCCCTTCGCCCAGGCGTCTGAGCGAACGCACGTGTCAACCTTCGACGGGCAAAGCGGGGCACTGGCTCGTTGTCTGCCTGTAAGGCTCGCAGGAGCGGCAACAAGAAGAGTGTAGCCGTGACCTGCGCGCTTACCGGATTGCCCGGCAGTCCAACGACGACCTGTTCGTGACGCTGGCCGACTGCGAGGGGTTTCCCAGGGCGAATGGACACCTTGTAGAACTCGCGCCGGACGCCGACGGTTTCCAGCGCGTCATGAACGATGTCGTAGTCGCCGACGCTCACTCCCCCGACGGTGACGAGTACGTCGTGATCGCGCAGGGCGTCACGGATCAAGGTTCCTAGTGCATCGACGTCGTCGCGGCCTATGGGCAGCAAGCTGGTCACTGCCCCGACCGAGCGTGCGAGGGCTGCGATGGCGACCCCGTTCGAATCGGGCAACGTTCCAATTCGTTTGTCCTGCGCACAGCTTCCTGTGAAGCGGAGTTCATCGCCGGTGCACAAGATCGCAACGCGGGGCGACCTCACGACGAGCACCGTCGTCTGATCCAGGGCAGCGAGCAATCCGAGGTGGAACGGACCAAGCCGTGTACCACGACGCAACACGACGTCCCCTTGACGAACGCCTTCACCAATACGTCTCACGTGTTGTCCTCGGCGCACCTCGCAACACAGTTCGATGCCTAATCGGAAACGCCGGACGTCTTCTTGCATGATCACGGTGTCAGCGCCGTCGGGCAGTGGCGCTCCGGTGAAGATCCGCTGAGCAGTACCTGGTCTAAGGGGCGGTCCGGCAGCCCCAGCACGGCTTTCGCCCAGCACCGGCAGCGCGAAACCCTTCGCAACCGCCGGCAGATCCTCGAATCGAAGCGCATAGCCGTCCATGGCGCTACCGGTAAATGACGGTACCGAAACCGGGCTATGCAGCGTTTCGCCAAGCACGCGCCCCAGCGCGGAATCGACACAGAGGCGCTCGTTGCCGAGAGAGGTAGCGAGATTCAACAAGCGTGAGCGTGCATCTTCGAATTCCAACACGCGACTACCGTGCTTGTCTGCACTGACTTTGGGAAGGCGTTTCCGTTTTGGGCCGGCCACGAAGTGACGTGCGTCATAGAGCGAACGGGTCGCCCGGCTGGTCGTCTTGTGTGCCGTAGGGACGTCGCGAAGTACCTAACGGATATCATGTGTCGAGTCCACGTTCGGTTGATTTCCGAGCAGGTGGCTCTCGGTTGGCCAATAATTCCCGGATATGGGTTACCGGCTCCCAGTAGTTGCACGCCAGTCTATTCCAGCTGCTCGTCAGGCGGAGCGCCGAGGCGCGTGCTTGGAGACCGTGAGGCAGTTCGAGCGCCCCAGGGAACTCGTGGACGCGTTAGGGCGGCCGATGCGGGACTTGCGTCTGTCGGTTACCGATCGGTGCAACATGAGGTGCACGTACTGCATGCCGAAGCAGGTCTACGGGCCCACCTATCGGTTCTTGCAGCAGTCCGAGCTGCTTTCGTTCGAAGAGCTACGTGACCTTGCCGCGGTGTTCGTGTCGCTCGGCGTCGGAAAAATCCGTCTCACTGGAGGAGAACCTTTGGTTCGAAAGCACTTGCCGGCATTGGTTCACTTGTTGAAGCCATTGGGAGCCGAGCTGGCTCTCACGACCAATGGCGCCTTGCTCGAGAACCTGGCAGCGGACCTCAAGGCAGCCGGACTCGACCGGGTGACTGTCAGCCTAGACGCACTGGACCCGGAAGTGTTTCGCTCGATGAGCGGAGCAGATCACGTCGCGCCGGACGACGTCCTCGCTGGCATTGACGCGGCGTTGAGGGTGGATTTGAAGGTAAAAGTAAACACGGTTGTTCGGAAGGGGTACAACGATAGCGAGGTGCTCCCGTTGGTACGGCACTTCCGCCGCAAAGGCGTGCCGGTCCGATTCATCGAGTATATGGACGTCGGGGTGACGAACGGGTGGAGCTACCGCGAAGTTGTCCCCTCGTCCGACCTGCGAAGCATGCTCCACGAGTTGTTTCCAATCGAGGAGCTTGCACCCGGGTACGCCGGCGAAGTCTCACGGCGTTTCGCCTACGCGGACGGTGCGGGCGAAGTCGGCTTCATTTCGAGCGTGACCCAACCGTTTTGCGGAGACTGTACGCGGGCCCGCGTCAGCGCTAGAGGCATGCTTTATACGTGCCTATTTGCCGAGCAAGGGGTCGACCTGCGCGAAGCACTGAGGAAGCAGGGGGTGGAGGAGGTCAGCGCACTGGTAGTGCGGACGTGGGAAGCGCGGGCGGCGCGCTACTCCGAAGAACGGGGTACCACCACGTCCAAGACGGCGTCTCGCATCGAGATGGGCTACATTGGTGGCTGACTAACACTACTCCGCCAGTGCGTCAAATGTTCGACTCATTGGTTGACACTGCGTTCCGTCGCGTGACCTGGCGACAGGGCACAAGAGGGCCGCTGGTCGCGGAGTTTTGCTGCAGTGCGTATTCGCGTCGCTGATGGCGAGCAAGCCAGCTATCACGTTCACCTACCAGGGGAAGAGGCCTGGCTCGTGTGCGAGCGTCGAACCAACGGTGACGTCAAATACCACCTAACCAATCATTCGGCACGCACTGCCCTGCGTACGATCGCGGCTACGATCAAAGCCCGTTGGTCGTGCGAGTTGGCGCATCAACAACTAAAGCAAGAACTCGGCTTGGGCCACTTCGAAGGCCGTTCGTGTCACGGTCTTCACCATCACGCGGTGCTTTCGATGAACGCGTTTGGTTTCCTCCAGCACCTGCGGCTATCAGAAGATAACCAGTAGGCGCAGCCAGCGATTGCCGCCGCTGACGCTCCCGTCAGTGCGACGCGCACTTCTGCTTCGCTTGGCTGCGCCTACTCTATGCCCCGCTTGTCGCCGTCGACCCTGGGTCCCCATCCAGAAAAACTGGCGGAGTAGTGCTAAGAGCAGATCTCAAAACCGGTTGCGATGGGAAAAACGCCCGCCCAAAGCGGGTGAGGCCGTCGTTCTTCCCCGGCTTTCGCCACCCGCTTTGCGAACGTTCACCTGTTACATTGGTCGCGGGTCTCGGGTTTCCAGCCCGCTGACCCGCTCTAAGGCCGTCAGCCACCGCAACAACATGGTCGCCCCGTGCCCTTGGCCGAGCGGGCACTGAGACCGCGCACGCGTGTAAAGGGCAGAAACCGAAACGCCGGCAAAGACAGGAAGAGAGACATGGCACTGCGGGAAGTTAGGAGCTCGTCTTTGCCTGGCACTGGCGTCCGTATATCAAGCGTCCAATAGTTACACGGCTGGCGTCTCGGGCTCGACAGCCCCGCTCTAAAGGACGGGCTGCTCCAATGGAGCGCTCGCGACGCCATCCGGAAGGTAGGCGCACAGCGGATCCGATGCTGTTAAGTTTCCAGTCATCGCGTACGCACGTGCTCTCGACCCACCGCAGAGTTGACGGTACTCGCACTGGCCGCACTTGCCGTCGAGCTGGCTGGTATCTCGTAGCAGTCTGAAGATCGGATGGTGCCGGTAAACGCTGACGGGATCGAGGTCGCGAACGTTGCCACAGTTCCTGGGCAAGAAGCCACTGGGGAATATCTCTCCCTTGTGAGATATGAACAAGAATCCGCGCCCGTCGTTTATTCGGTCGCCGCCCCGGCCATGCAACCCGTGTGACGGAGCAGAGCCAGACGCCACCTTCCGTTGCGAAAGCACCCGCCGATAGTGCTGGGCGGCTGTGGTCTTCACGGCGAAGTTCACCTGAGCCGCGATGTCCGCCAGCTGTAGTAGTGTACGCTCGACCGCCTCAGCACTTGGCAACATGTGCTCTTCGGCTCGACCGGTCGGGACGAGGTAGAAGACGCTCCATAACACGCAACCCAGTTCTCCAACCAGCTCTGAAATTTCGGTTAAACGCTCGATGCTCCCCGAATGGACGGACGTGTTGACTTGCGTCTTGATGCCGAGACCACGCGCGATCGTCAAGATCCGAAGCGCGTCCTCAAATGACCCGCTCACGCCTCGAAAGGCGTCATGGGTAGCCCTATCCGGACCGTCGATGCTGATTGCCAAGCGTGCCAGCCGAGCTTCAGCGAGTTCCTCTAACAGCTCCCGGGTGACCAGAGAGGTTGCCGATGGCGTGAGACCCATCTGCAGTCCTAGGTCAGCGCCGTAGCGAATCAGTTCGACCAGGTCAGGACGTTTTGCCGGATCGCCCCCCGTCAGCACGACCAGCGGGACGCGGCCTTCCGCTAGCTGAAGAAGCAGAGTCTTGCCTTCCGCGGTCGTTAACTCTCTGGGGTGACGCTTGGGTTGCGCGCAAGCGCGACAGTGCTTGCATACGAGGTCGCACGCCTGGGTAGTCTCCCAAATAGCGATGAATGGGCGGTCGTCGAATTTCATGATGGCAACCGAAGCAACGACTATGCCATCGGACGCGTCCGGCACGTCGGGCTGCCTGATGGCTCGACGTAGGGTCGACAATCGCGCTTTGGGACGTTCGAGAGGTTATTGTCTCACCCGTTCGGTCGCGCCCAAACGTTGGTCGTCCGTGAGGTGGCAGGTCGACTCGTCCCTTCGGGCAAAACTTGCACTAGACGCGCCAGCGACCGCACGTGTTGCGTGATACCGTGACGTGCAAAATCGGTGAGACGTGGTGTTGCGAGCTTCGCGCGGCTAGTGTGAACACTGGTGATGTGGGCCACTGGCGCGCCCCGTTCGTCTAGCTCTCCTGGAGTTCCTCGGTATCTACCGCGTCCTCGGTCGAGCCCATCTCGAGGGGGCCGAACTGCTCGAGTTCCAAGCTCGAGCCCATACTGATACGCTGGAGGGCAGCGGGGTCGGCGATCGACAGCCCTAGTTCGCTGCGTTCCACGAGCTGGGTCCGCTCCCACTTCCTCATGATGCGGATCGTCGTTTCGACCGTCGTCGCGACGTAGTCGGCGAGGTCCCTGCGCAACAGCGAGATAGGGATCACTTGACCGCCGTCGTCGAACTCGTCGCCAAACTGCGCGTGAAGTTTGAGCAACGCAGTTGCCAGCCGGGCCTCGACGGAGCCGGCGCTCAGCACGTCGATCGTGTGGTGGAGCGTGGTGAGCTTGCAGTGCATCCCCGACGTCATCGATGTCAAAAGCGCCGGAACTTGTTCGAGGTAGCCACTCAATACAGAGGCGGGCAAGTAGACGACAGCGGCCTTGGGCGTAATGACGCACGCGTCGGCTGGGTATGGGATTCGTCTCAAGAGCGCAAGCTCACCGATCGAGTCACCCGGACCGAAGAAGCCGCACACCATCGCTCGGCCGCGTTGACCGATTCGGGCGATCTTGACTACTCCACTGCGCACCACGCACAACCCGCCGGGAGGGTCTCCTGCGCGCCACACGTAGTCGTCTCGGCTGAACGTGCGCACCACGCCAACTTGGGCGAGGTGCCTGAGCAGCTCAGGGGTCGCACCAGCCAGAGACGAAACCCGGGACAGAAGCAGTTCGAGGTTTGGCGACATTGGACGAGTTCCTAGTTCTAGCGGATGACGCTTGTCATATTCATATTCGCACCGGACCTCAGACGACAATCACTCCGACGTGCTACCTGACGCCGATCATACATCGCTCGGACGCACCCCTTTCACGATTGGCGGCGAACGCTCAACGGTGCTACCCCGAAACGATATGCTGGTGCAGCCGACGCGTACCCTGCTGTGTGCACACTCGACGAGACCAACTAGCGGGGCAGCCTGGCTCAGGATGGGCTTCCGACCGTTCTTCTTGGGTGGAGCCCTGCATGCCGTATTGGCAGTGCCAGTCTGGGTGGCTCAGCTGATCGGGCTGGTAAGTGTGCCGTCGCCGCTGAGCTGGCATGCCCACGAGCAGATATTCGGCTTCCTAGGCGCCGTAATCGCTGGGTTTTTGCTCACGGCGATAGGTAACTGGACAGGGAGAACCACGATTAGCGGGCCACCCCTGCTGGGGTTGTTCGCCTGTTGGGCGGTCGCGAGGGTCTCGGGACTGCATCCTTCCCCCGTCGCGACACTCCTCGCACTGGCCGCAGACGGTACATTTTGGGCTGGACTGTCGCTGGCGTGTACACGGCCTCTCATCGACGCGCGGAGCAGCCGCAACTACGTGTTCATTCCAATTCTTGCCGCGATGGGGATCAGCTGTGGACTCAGCTACGCAGAGCGCCTCGGGCTCGACTTCGGGGCGGGCGCGAGACTTCGTATCGCGGCGCTCGACCTCGTGGTGTTGTTCGTTACGATTTTTGGTGGACGCGTAATCCCGTCATTCACTCGCGGTGCATTGGTCGACGCTGACGTCGTGAGCGACCCGACCATGGATCGAGCGTCCGCCGGCTCGGTACTGGCTCTGGCAGTCGCCCAGGCCTTCAGCGAATGGGGACCGACTCACGGCGTGCTCGCGTGCTGTTCAGGGTTAGCCCTGTTGTTGCGGGCCCGCCGCTGGGGAGCAATCCGGACTCACCGGTCGCCGCTGCTGTGGGTACTTCATCTTGGTCACGGGCTAATGAGCATCGGGCTGCTTCTGAGGGGCGTGGCAACTTGGACCCAGCTGCCTCCCGGAGCTGCCCTGCACGCGATTACCGTCGCGGGTATCTCGATGGTGGTGCTCGGCATGATGGCGCGTGTTAGTTTGGGGCATACGGGAAGGCTTATCGTTGCCTCCCGACGGATCGCCTGGGCGTTCGCTCTGCTGTTATGCTGCGGCGTGGTACGCGTGCTGGGTGTTTTGGTGTGGAACGACGAACTCACGACGGTCTATTCAGTCGCCGGGGTGTTGTGGTGCGCCGCATTCATTGTTTTTCTGGTGGAACATGGACCTGCCTTGCTGCAGTCACGCGTCGACGGGAGGTTTGGATGAGTAGGACGAGGAAAAAGTTGGCCCGCACTTGTAGAAGTATCCGATTTCTGAAGATCGAGGCTTCACCGTTGGAAGGGCAAGAAGCCTGGGACTCCTATCGCGTAAATTGTCCGCGGCGTGGAAACGTTGGCCTAGAGGTCTGTCTGGAGTGTCAATTGAGCGGCAGGGTGATACTCGACGATCGCGGGGTGCCTGTTCGCCTGGCATGCGGCCTCACCGCGGAGGAGCAATCAGCGAACAGCAAGACTCGGCTCCTGACTCTGGTCCGATGAAGTCTGAGAAGCGAACGGGGAACCATGAATGAAGACAGGGAACACGTCGTCGCGCTAGTCATGGACGCTCTGATGGGAGTCATCGATCCTGAGTTGGACATGAACGTCGTAGATCTCGGTCTCGTTTACTCGGTGGAAGTGGGCGACGCCAGCGTCAAGGTCGAATTGGGTCTCACGAGCCCCACTTGTCCCCTTGGTGATTGGTTGCAGGCGGAGGCGGAACGTGCAGCCGGCCTCGCCGTCGCACCAGAGGGTGCGAGCGTGCGCGTCGAACTCGTGAACGACCCGCCGTGGACCCCACAGCGAATGTCTCCACGTGCGAAAGCCGAGCTCGGATGGTGAGCTCCCCATCGCCGGGTCGGCAAGCGTTTCGGCCGGTACTGCTCCGTCGTTCGTTGCTGCTACTTGGGCTCGCCTGCGTCGCGTCGGGGTTGGCAGGGGGACTGGAGCGGCTTGGCGTGACCAGTAGCGCGGGCCTGGCCACTGCTTCAATTCACGGACCGCTCGTTGTACTGGGAGGCTTCTGCACCGTCATAGGGCTCGAGCGAGCGCTGGCCGTCAGGAGCACCAGCGCGCTGGCTGCACCAGCCTTGGCAGCGCTGGGCGCACTGTTACTGGTACTTCGCGCGTCAGCGGCACCCTGGGTGCTGGTCAGTGCGACGCTTGGTTTGTGCTCGATCAATGCTGTGCTCTTACGCCGGAGTCCTGCGGTGTTCTCTTGGTTGATGTTCTTTGGCGGCGCAGTGCTGGCCGTCGGAGCCATGGCATGGGCTTTGGGCAGCCCTGTCTCGGTGGTCTCGTTTTCGTGGATGGCGTTCTTCGTCATTACCATCGTCGCCGAGCGACTCGAGCTATCTCGTCTTTCACCGTTGCCCCCTTGGGCCAGCCTTGTCGTTTCCGTGAGCTGTCAGGCGTTGGGGTACTTCTCGCTCGCGCCAATCCTGGGAGCGAACTTCTTCGATCGCTCCTTTGGAATCGCGTTGTTCTCGATCGGGCTGTGGCAACTGCGTTTCGATCTGGCGCGGCGCACGGTCCGCAAGGTTGGGCTACCCAAGTACGTAGCGATTTGCGTGTTTGGTGCTGCGTCATGGCTGGTCATCGTCGGCACGCTCGTTTCCGCTTTCGGTCTTCGGACTGCGGGCCCTTGGTATGACGCTGTGTTGCACGGTGTGTTCATCGGCTATGCGTTGTCGATGGTGTTCGCTCACGCCCCGATCATTCTGCCGGTCGTCGCTGGCGTCCGAATCGGCTTTTCGAACTACCTGTACGTACCGGCGTGTCTCCTGCAACTGGGGCTCGCGCTGCGAGTTGTTGGGGATCTTCTTGGCAACATGTTGTCGAGGCAACTAGGTGGGATTCTGACCGTGGTCTCGCTTGTTGTGTACGGGTTAACTGTTGCTTTGTGCAGGTCGCGGCGTGAGGGTGAAACAACCGCGCCCACGAGTGAAGCTACCTCGACTGGACCGTCATGAATGCGTCACAACTCAAATCATTGCTAGCGGTTCTCCGCGCGATAGCTAACGTTGCGAATCATGAGCAAGAGCAGCTTCGGTCTCCCGGCAATCATTCAAGGCGGCATGGGCGTGGGTGTATCAGGTTATCGATTGGCACGTGCCGCCGCTAGGGCCGGCGCTTTGGGCGTGGTCAGTGGGACGGCGTTGGACACCGTATTCGTGCGGCGCGTCCAGCTTGGCGACAGCGTCGGCGATATCGACGCAGCGGCGGCGAGCTTCCCGTTTCCTCTCCTTGCGTCCCAGGTAGTCGAGCAGTATCGGACCCGTGCACCCATGGACCGCCTGCGCTTCAAGGTCCTCGGCCTACCCTCCCTGCGGATGAGCTTCGATAGGCTGCTGGTGATGGTGCTTGCCTCGTACATCGAGGTTTGGCTGGCGCGAAGGGGCCACGACAATCCCATTGGCATGAACTTGCTCGAGAAGATCCAGCTGCCGACCCTTCCCACACTATTCGGTGGAATGCTCGCGGGATTGGACGTGGTGTTGGTTGGAGCTGGGGTGCCGGTAGCTATTCCGGAGGTACTGAGGCAGCTAGTCGCCTTGGAGCCAGCGGCGTTGAGGTTGCACGTCGATGGGGGCACCGGCGGCGAAATCGAACATGTGTTCCAGCCTTCACTGTTCCTGGAGGAGTGCGCCAAGCGTGAAGCCGCGTTGGGAGGACGCTCAAACGCCATCGCTGAAATCGTTCGCCCACTCTTCTTGGCAATCGTTTCATCCGAAATCCTCGCGAAGAGATTGGTCAAGACCACGAACGCGCAAGTGGATGGCTTCGTGCTCGAGCATCACTGCGCCGGAGGGCACAACGCCCCGCCCCGAAAGGGGGTTAACGTCGGCTTTGGTCCTTTGGACGAACCCAAGCTTGGGGTGATGAGGGAGCTGGGCGTGCCGTTCTGGTTGGCTGGTTCGAGAGCTAGCCATGAGGGACTCGAGGAGGCTCTGCGGTTGGGCGCGGCCGGCGTCCAGGTAGGCACGGTGTTCGCTTTCTGCGCCGAGTCAGGAATGACGAAGGAGGTCAAGTTGAAGGTGCTACGCGGCCTCGAGAGCGGTGCGATCGAGGTGGAGACCGACTTTCGCGCATCGCCTACGGGATATCCCTTCAAGATCGTCGTGGACCGCTCCGCTCCGACTGACCGACGGGACCAGAAGTGTCGTCCTCGGGTGTGCGACCTGGGCTACTTGCGGCAGGCTTACATCGATGAGGACGGCAAGTTGGGCTTTCGTTGCTCAGGGGAGCCGGAGGCAGCCTTCGCTCGGAAAGGAGGTGACCCTGCTGCTTGCGAGGGAAAGCTCTGCTTATGCAATCAGTTGTTGGCGACAGTTGGCCTGGGGCAGAGGCGGGACACGTACGACGAGATGGCGCTCGTCACCGCGGGGAGTGACTTGTCGGATCTACGTGAGATCGTCTCGCGGTGCGGCTATGGCTTTGGCGCAGAGGACGTTGTGAACCATCTGTTGTGTCCTTCAACACGGGCCGGTGCCGCCGACGCCCCGGCGCCAACTCGACAGGTCGGGTTTTGAGGATCCGTGGGTCGACGTATGACGGCCGTCACTGCAACGCTACACGGCGCGCGCTAACATGCTATCCATGAGTCCAGACAGGTTCCTTGTCTATTCGTGCTCGGGATGCTCGAGTGCGGCCCAAATGGCCAACTACCTCGCGCTCCGCTTGGACCGGCTCGGCGTCGCGGAGATGTCTTGTATCGCTGGACTTGGTGGGGACGTTCCCCAGCTCGTGAGGAAGGCTCAGTCGGGAAGGCCCGTACTTGCCATAGACGGTTGTCCGCTTCACTGCGTGCAGCGAACTTTGGCACGGCACGCCGTGCAGCCCCGAAAGGCCGTGACGCTTTCGGAACTAGGGGTGAAGAAGCGTATCGGTCAGGACTTCGACTCCCAAGAAGCGGAGGCGATCTTGGGCCAGATCGTCGTCGGGCTCGTACAAACGTCCAGCGACGACGAGCGGCCGGAGCAGACCTCAGGGCCTCATGACTAGGCGCAGCATCGGCATGGCTGCTCGAGAAGACCTAGGCGGCCTCTCTAGCAGAGGGACGCCGCCTCAGCTCGCAAGCTCGCGGGTTCAAGCCGAGCGCATTCTGGCCTTGGGTTGGGGGGCAGCTGGCGCGGGGGGGTTGGCTGACCGGTGGCTGCGTCAGAGTTACCCGGCGCTCGTTCTTGGATTTGACGACTGGCTGAGGCTCGAGTTCGTGGAGGCCCGAGAAGCTGTACTGTGGTCATCGGCCGTTTACCTGCTCCCGCGTTTAAGCGGCGTCGAGAGGGTCCTACTCGTTCAACCTGCACTTGCTTTTCACGACGGTGTAGCGTCTGCGACGATGCATGCGATGCGGGATCGGCTCAAGGCTCGTGACTGGAGGGTTGTAGACGCTTTCGCGCGTCAGGCATTTCCTTGCAAGGCAATGGCGAGACTGTTCTCTGAGCAAGCGATGGAAATCGACGCCTCCACCTTGGCCCTTGGTGTCGACCAGCTCACCCAGCCGCTGGCGTGGGAGGCGCGCTGGTCCCACCTGTGTTCAGTGTTGCTCTCGCGTCGCGATAAAGTTTGCTCGACCGCCGGGCTCCTCCGCTTCTTCGCGATGCACGGATCGCGGGGGGTGCGCATCGTAGAAAGCGACGTTCATGGCCCCGGCGATACGAACCTGGACGAATTCGTTAGGGAGTTCTGGTCATGACTGGCTCGCATCTCTCCCGGGTGGAGAGGGCATTCGACCGCGCCACCGTCACTTACACCCGGGAAGCTCATGTGCAACGCCGGCTAGCGCGACTGCTTGCGACGCGTACGATGGAGACTGTGCCATCCTCCGCCATGCGGCGAGTCTGCGAGTTGGGGTGCGGTGTGGGAACCGCGACTTCGGAGTTACTCCAGCAAGGGCTCAGGCCGGAGCATTGGTCATTCATCGACGTTAGCGCGGCCTCCATCGCGCTTCATGAGGGCGTCTACTCCTCTCACTTTGCCAACGCGGCGTGGCATCACGCCAACGCAGAGCTCTTCCCTCTGCCTTCGGATTGCAGTCTGGTCGTCGCCAGCTCCGTGCTTCACTGGTTCCGCGATTTGCCAAGGTTCTTCGCTCGGGCCGCAACCCCTGGGCGTTGGTTCGCGTTTGCCGTATACGGAACGAGGACGCTGGAAGATCTCCGGTTGAGCTATGAGCGTGCCACCGGTGAGTCGTTTCCTTCCCCGGTCGTATACAGGTCCTTGCGCCAGATGGCGGGGCTGCTGACAAACCACGGGCTGCGTGTCGTGAGACTCGACAGGGTCACATTGGAACACCGCTGTGTCGACTTGCGGAGTGCGCTCATTCACCTGCGGGAGACAGGGGTAAATCCGGTGACAGTACCGGGCTCCGGCCGCCGGTTGTCGCCGCGAGCGCTCCACCGATGGGCGCGAGAGTTCTCCGGTTCGCACGAGCGAGATGGCCTATGCTCATTGCGCTATGACGGGGAAGTCTGGATTGCCGTCGCCAGGTAAGCAGACATTCCGCTTGTCACTCCGCAGCTAATTGAGAACCACCGGAAAAGTGTCCTGCGACTGACTTGAGCTCCGCAAAGTTCTGAAAGAAGAACCCGTTCTCCGCGCACCCTACCAACCCCCTGCGCTCCCAGTTGCTCATGACGCGAATCGTCGTCTCCTGAGTCGTGGAGACCAGATCGGCCAGGTCCTGTCGCGTCAAGGGTATCGGAAGGATAGCCGAACCGTCTTCGAAGTCGTCGCCGAAACGTTCGTACAACGTCAGAAGCAGCGTCGCCAACCGGGTCTCGACGCTGCCCGCGCTCAGCACGTCGATCGAACACAGCAACTGCCTCAGCATGCGCTGTGTGTGGTCAAGCACGGCGTTCGCCATCGCTGCGTTCACGTGGAGAGCGTCGACGACCAACGCCCGGGGGATCTCGATGACTTCGACATCCGTAGCGGCCACGGCACCCGCGGGGAAACACGCGGCTTTCAGCACGGCGACGTCGCCAACGCTATCCGGTGCGCCGACGATGTTGCAAATCACCCTCCTTCCCGAGCTGGTCTGGCGCACGATCTTGACGATCCCCGCCTTGATGATCGTGAAGTAGCACACGGGATCCCCAACTCTCCAAAGCGCCTCGCGCCGGTGGAAGCGCCGCGTTCGAGCGCTCTCCGCGAAGGCTTCGAGGTTTCGTTCGGTCGCGCCCCGTAGGGATGGCGTCCGTTCGAGAAACTTCACTATTGCTTGAGACATGAGTGTAAATGTTCTTAGCAAGTAGCGTGCCTCGCGGAGAATCACGTTATTCTGACGCTCTGCGCAACGGGATCGCGCGGTTGCGCGCAAAGCTTGCGGCTCGTCCTGAGCCGCAAGCATGCGCTGCGCAGTTCGTGCAGCACGCACCTGCGGCGCGACGTTGAGCTTCTACGCTGGGGCAGCGCAGCCCGTTTCGAACTGCGACATTACTGGGTCTTCTTGTACGATCGGATAAGCGCGACTAGCCCGGTCATCACGTCCGACTTCGACTTCAAGTCGTCATGGGCCGGCATGCCCGCGGACCTTCCAACCGCGACGCCACCCTCCACGATGACCTTTTTGATGTGGTCGTCGGTTACCGAGGCCTGCCAAGTTGGGTCGGAAAAGTCGCGCGGTTTCGGGTTGAGCGCCGCGGCGCCAGTCCCGTCCCCAGCACCTGTAGCCCCGTGACAGACCAAACACCGTGCCTGATATATCGTCTTGACCTGTGGGGTTATCGGAGAAGCTGGCTGGGTCACCGAAGCGGCAGGTGCTTGCGCTCGAGGACCGGGCTGTTGGCCGCTCGGTGTTTCCTTGCCGCAGCTCGATGCAAGAAGAGTCAAGGCGCTGGCGGTTACCAATGTGGAGACGAGCAATCTTAAGGTCACGATTATGTCCTTCCGGTGATGCGAACGACGCGCGAGTCTGCGCGTGGACGAGCCACAGGATGCAGCATCCGCGACTCCCCACAACCGGCACAATGACATCCATCATGGTGCGACTGGTTGTCCGTCGACTATGAGTCCGCGGACGCTCATACAGTGGCGAGTGAACATGGATGTAATCGCTGACCTCTCGAACCGCTGGTTCAAAGCTCGCATTGCAGCACTCAAGACCGTGCTCCAAAACGCCGATACTGAATCGGGTGAAGCCACGCTGATTGCGCAGGCCTTGGAACTCGATAGCGCGCAGACCTTAAGGGCCTCGTTCGACAACAGTCGGCGCCTCGGCATAGGCTTCCGCGCCCACTTCGACGTCGATGTTCCGCTTAGCGACATCGCCCGGATATTGCCGCGATTGAACATGCCGTGCCACTCAGGTGAGTGGACCAGAGTGAACGAGCCCTTTCACTTTCGCTTCGAGCGCAACGGATGTTGGCTCGGCAGGGTACATCCTTTGGCATGCGCCTATGTCCGCGAAGCGACCGACGGCTTGGTGCTTGGATTGTCGAGCTCCGTGCACTTTGCGAGACACGCGAGTGCAGGCGGCGGTGACAGTCGATGCGTGGACGCCTTGTTCGTCCAACCCACGCCCGAATTGCGGTTTGGCCCAATCCCTGACGCGCTCAAGGCGCCCCTTGAACAAGTTGCTCGGACGATCAGCGCATTCGATTCGACATCAACGGTGCAGTTTCTTGGCGTCTCGGAGGGAGTGCTTTTCTACACGCTCAGCTCGAGTGGCGAGCCGGGCCGAGTCAGTGTTGGGTCCATGCTTCAGCGAGCGCTGAAGCGCCGCTGCGGTTCCCTAGAAGCCAGAGACATCACCCCTAAGAGCGTCAGCATCGGCTGACGAGGAAGAAAAAGGTACGCATGACCGAAAAGAATCCCTCATCGCGAAGACGATTTCTGCAGTCAATGGCCTACGGAGGTGCTGCCCTGGCTGCAGGTAGTGTTGCCGCCTCACCCCTTCGCTTTCTTAAGCCGATAGACGTTCAGAACCCTTTGGTGTCGTATCCGGACAGGGAGTGGGAAAAGACCTATCGAAACATCTTCAAAACCGATTCGACGTTTACCTTCTTGTGTGCACCTAACGATACGCACAACTGCCTGCTCGAAGCACACGTCAAAAACGGCATCGTGGTTCGAATCGCACCCACGTTTGGGTACGGCAAAGCGGAAGATCTGTACGGCAACCGCAGCTCCCATCGCTGGGACCCGCGCATCTGTCAAAAAGGCTTGGCCTTGGTGCGACGCATTTACGGGGACCGGCGCGTAAAGGCTCCGATGATTCGCCAGGGATTCAAAGAGTGGGTCGATGCCGGATTCCCGCGCGACCCGGACACAGGCAGGGCGGACGCCAAGTACATGCAGCGCGGAAAGGACAAGTGGATCCGCCTGCAGTGGGATCAAGCGTTCGAGTACGCCGCGAAAGCGTTGGACAACATCGCTCGCACCTATTCTGGTCAGAAGGGTAAGGATCGCCTCCTCCGTCAGGAATACGACCCGGCCATGGTCGAAGCGATGGGTGAAGCAGGAACCCAGACCATCAAGGTGCGTGGTGGCATGGCTCTGCTAGGGGCGACTCGGATATTTGGACTCTATCGCTTTGCGAACATGATGGCCCTCGCGGACGTGAAGATTCGCGGCGTCGAACCGGGGAAGGCCAAGGGGGCACGGGGTTGGGACAGCTACTCCTGGCACACCGACCTGCCGCCTGGTCACCCGATGGTTACAGGCGCACAGACCAACGACTTCGACTTGTTTGCTGTCGAGCACTCCAAGTTGTGTGTGGTCTGGGGCATGAACTGGATCACCACCAAAATGCCTGACAGTCACTGGCTCACCGAGGCCCGTCTCAAGGGCACCAAGGTAGTCGTTGTCACCGTCGAGTACAGCGCGACCGCAACCAAGGGTGACGAAGTGATCGTGATCAAGCCAGGCACGGATCCGGCATTTGCCCTGGGCATGGCGCAAGTCATCATCTCCAAGAAGCTATTCGATGCCAACTGGGTCAAGACCAATACCGACTTGCCATTCCTGGTGCGCATGGACACTCTTGCACCGCTCAGACCCGAAGAGCTGGACCCTCCGATCATCTGCAAGGGCGCGGCGTCGGGGTCTCTTGGTGTCGTGAAAGCAGGGGAGAAGTTGACGGACCCTCTGGTGCAGAAGCAACAGTTGACGTCGGAGGCGCTCGCCGACGAGCTCGCCAATTTCGTGATCTCGGATGAGCGTAGCGGCAAGCTAGTCGCCGTCAGTCGGGACGACTTTGGACCGAAAGCCAAAGGGTTCTCGCCGCGGCTCAGCGGCGCCCACCGCGTCAAGCTGCTTACTGGCCAAGAGGTGGAAGTTCGCCCGCACTTCGACTTGCTGAAGACGTACCTGGACGAAAACATGACTCCGGAAAAGGTGTCTCAGATTACTGGCGCACCAGTGTCCGCAATCGAGTCCCTGGCACGACAGGTCGCAGCCAATCCCGAGAAAACCTCGATTGCCGTCGGCATGGGGCCAAATCAATTTTTCAACGCAGACCTCAAGGACCGGGCGATTCTGTTAATCGGCGCGCTGACGCGAAACCTTGGGTTCCCAGGAGGCAACGTCGGAAGCTACGCCGGAAACTACCGCACGGCTCTCATCGGAGGCATCCCGTATTATGCGGCCGAAGACCCATTCAATCTTCAGCTCGACCCGACCAGTCACGAACTCCACAAGGCGAAGTATTCGCCGTACGAATCGCTGCATTACTATAACTATGGGGACCGCCCACTGCGCGTCGGAAACCACCTGTTCACAGGAAAAGGGCACCTACCAACCCCGACCAAGGCGATGTGGCTAAATAACAGCAATTCGGTAATTGGAAACGTGAAGTGGCACTACGATGTCGTAAACAACACGCTGCCCAAGATCGAGTTTGTCGCATTCGCGGATTGGTGGTGGACGGCTTCGTGCGAGTACGCCGACATCGTGTTTGCGGCGGACTCATGGGCAGAGTTTCAGCATCCCGACATGACGGCGTCCTGCACTAATCCGTTCGTGCAGGTGTTCCCGGTCACCGGACTCAAGCGTGTGTTCGATACCCGCGCAGACATCGAGATACTGGCCGGGGTCGGCAAGGCGCTCTCCAAGCTGATGGAGGAACCGCGACTCGCCGATGCTTGGAAGTTCGTCGATGAGAAGCGGGTGGACGTCTACCTGCAGCGTATCGTTGACCATTCGTTCTCGCTCAAGGGATACAGCTTCGAACGCTTGCACGAGCTAGCCAAGCAGGGCGTACCGGCGTTGGTCAACGTGCGAACCTACCCGCGAGCCTCCTCGTTCGAGCAACAGCGTGGTGAGCAGCCTTGGCATACCAAGTCCGGTCGGCTGGAGTTCTATAGGCACGAGCAAGAGTTCATCGACAGCGGTGAGAATCTCGTGGTGTACCGCGAGCCTATCGACTCCACTCACCGTGAACCCAACGTCATCGTTGCTGCGCCGCACCCGGCGATCCGGCCGAAGCAACCCGAAGACTACGGTTTGGCTCGGTCAGACCTCTCGGTCGAGACGCGTCAAGTCAGGCACGTTACCATGAGCGTCGAACAGTTGCTCGAGAGCAAACACCCGTTGTTGGCTCAAGGCTACGGCTACGTCTACCATACTCCGAAGTATCGTCACGGGGCCCACACGACGCCGGTCGATACTGACTTCTGCGCTGTGTTGTTCGGACCGTTTGGCGACGTATACCGGCGAGACAAACGTCTGCCCGCCGTGACGGAGGGCTACGTAGACATTCACCCCGCAGACGCCAAATCGTTGGGTATGGAAGACGGCGACTACGTCTACGTGGACGCCGATCCTTCGGATCGACCCTATAGAAATTGGAAGCCGGGCACCGAGGAACACAAGGTCGCGCGCCTGATGTTGCGAATCCGCTACTACCCCGGCACCCCCCGGGGGGTTACCCGAACCTGGCACAACATGTACGGTGCAACGATCGGGAGCGTTCGCGCTCACGAGTCACGCCCCGATGGCTTGGCCAAGACGGAGGGGACCAACTACCAAGCAATGTACCGCTACGGTTCCCACCAATCGGCTACCCGCGCATGGCTGAAGCCAACGTTGATGACCGAGACGCTGGTTCACAAGGACAACTTCGGGCAAGAGTTGACCAAGGGCTTTTTGGCCGACGTTCATTGTCCCGTCGGAGCGCCGCGTGAGGCGATGGTGAAACTGACGAAGGCAGATGATGCCGGGTTCAATGGCAGGAAACTTTGGCGGCCAGCGGAGCTAGGCCTGCGCCCAACCTATGAACGAGAAGGCATGAAGCTGTACTTGGTCGGTGGGTTCGTCAGCATCGAAGGGAAGTAAGACATGGCAAAGGTAGACAACTGGCAGCTAAAACGACCGGTCGAGTATCCCTACGAAGAGGGACGACCCAAGCGGCAATGGGCGATCGTCTTCGATCTCAACAAGTGCATCGCTTGTCAGACCTGCACGCTGGCATGCAAGACCACTTGGACGAGCGGCAAAGGGCAGGAGTACATGTTCTGGAACAACGTGGAAACCAAGCCATTTGGTAGCTACCCCATTGGGTGGGACGTAAACGTGCTGGAGAAGCTTGGGCGTCAGGATTGGAGTCAGAACGGCGAATATCGTGGGAAGACTCTCTTCGAAGCTGCGCCCCCGAACGAGCGTGTTCTCCATCATCCTCCAACTGAAGAGGATTGGATGTATCCCAACCACGGAGAGGACGATTGCGGTGGAGGAACACTCGACGGTGGCGCGCACATGCAAGACGGCGAGCACGCTCAGTGGTTTTTCTATCTGCCGCGTACTTGCGCCCACTGTACCTATCCGGCGTGTCTTGCGGCGTGTCCGCGAAAGGCGATCTATAAGCGTGAGGAGGATGGCATCGTTCTCATCGATCAATCTCGCTGCAAGGGATATGGCGAATGTGTGCGTGCCTGCCCATACAAGAAGTCGATGTACAACCCGTACACCCGGACGAGCGAAAAGTGTGTGGGCTGTTACCCTGCGGTCGAGCAGGGGTTCCAACCTCAGTGTGTAGTCAATTGCATCGGAAAGATCCGGGTGATGGGTTTCATCAACCCGCCGGGGAGCGCACGAAGCGATAATCCGGTGGACTACCTGGTTCACGAGAAGGAGCTCGCTCTCCCATACTACCCGCAGCTCGGCCTCGAGCCCAATATCTATTACATTCCCCCAGTTCACGCGAAGATCGAGTACCTGCGTCAGATGTTTGGTCCCAAGGTCGACGTGGCTGTCGAGCGCTATCGGGAACTCGAGAAGGACCCGGTGGCGCAGGGACTCTTGTGTCTCATCGGGAGCACGAACAGGATCATCGACCGGTTCGATGTCAAAAAGAACGTGGCGACTGGCTACGACGCCAAAGGCGACGTCATCGTCGACGTTCCCGTCACTGAGCCGATCTGGCAGCGCCCGGCCTACGACGGGGAGATTGGCGCGATACGTAACAACACTCCATGAAAGAAGGTAAGTCATGTCGCAATTGTTTCGACGAGTAGGATT
>CBINDO010000018.1:0-55731 GCA_966249405.1 uncultured bacterium
GTCGAGGTTGTTGCCGCGCAGTTCGGCGGGCAAAGCCTCGTAACGTTTGAGCGCTTCACTCGCGGCGCCGAGCTGAGTCGCGAGTTCGTTGCGGTTCGTCGCGAGCTGGGCGAGGACGGGTTCGACCGTGGCGCGCGTGCGGGCGCTGCGTTCACGCACCTCGTTGCACAACCACCGTTTGAGTGGGTTCCAACTTTCGCAATACGCTGCCTCCTCGGCCAAACTTTCGCGCAGGTCGGCTTCCAGCTTTTGGCGCTGCTCGTCGAGTTCGCGCAGCGCCGCTTCAAACGACTCCACGTTCTGACGCAGCGCCATCAGTTCGCTCTCCACCAGCGCTTCGAGTTGTTTGCGGGCTTGTTCCGCGCGCGCTTCGCGGCGACGAAGCTCGCTCTCTAGCCGCATCGACTCTTGGTCCAGAACGGGCCTTTGCGCGGCCAATTCGGCCATCGCCCGATACGCGGGCAACGCTTCTGTAAATGCGAGGTACGCCACGAACAGCGCCAGAAACAACGCTGCAGCGCGCAGCATTGTGAGCAGCAAGGATTTTATCACTCTGAGTACTAGTGACATCCCGCGCTCCGCTGTGTTTTCATACCATCACGCCCAATATCCCACCCGCGCTGCCGCGAAAAGCCGCCCCGATCGGGTTCACTCGCCGCGCACAAAGCCGGGAACGCCCCCTTTCGATGACCCCCCACCTCTGCTACGGTTTCTAGCCTACGACGGGCGAGGCTTCCGCCCCCAGGCGTTTTGGAGGTTGGTAAGACATGAACGGTGCAGCAGTTTTTTTGGTGGCCTTCTTCACCTCGGCAGCGACGTCCATAGGCACGTTGTATCTCGCCGAACGGTTGCACCTGTTTCAACAAGAAGCGCCCGCGGTGGCGACCGTCGTCGTGCCCAACCTGGAGGGCCTGCCTCAAACGGATGCGATGAACAACCTCAACAACCTGGGGCTGGTGTTGATGATCGGCGGCCGTGAACCTAGCGCCACACTCGCTGACAACACCGTCGTGCGTCAGTCCGTGCCCGCCGGTCAGAGCGTGAGCAAAGGCCAAGCCGTCACGGTGACGCTCGCCAAAGCATTGCCCAAGGTCCCCTCGGTGACCGGAAAGACGGTGGCGCAAGCAACGGCCGCCTTGCTCGAAGCGGGATACAAGGCCGAGCCGGGTGAGCCGATTCACCACGACACCATCCCCGAAGGTCAGGTCATCAGTCAAATTCCGGAACCAGGAACTGCGTTGGCCGAGCAAAAATCCGTGCAGCTCACCGTCTCCAAAGGCGCGGGTGACCTCGAAGTACCAAAAGTCATCGGCATGACGTTCGGCAAGGCCAAGTCGACCCTGGAAGAAAAGGGCCTCAAGGCCAAGGTCCGCTGGGTGAACCTCGCCGAGACTTCGTCCAACGTCGTGTTGCGTCAGACGCCAGAGCCCGGGAGCAAAACCTCGAAGGACACCGAGGTCGAGCTCGTGATCAACCGCGATTGAAGGCGTTTCCCTCTTTGCCCGAGACCGCTCGCGCGTTCAGCGCTTGAAGTCGGCGCGTAGGCGCTTCAAAAACCGCTTCTTGCGGAGCTCCTTGTACAGGTTCTCCGCCAGCAAGTGGACGGCGTATTGCTCTTCGGGACTGCGCTTCAGCAGACGCAACGCCTCGTTGTGAGCGTCGATGCTGGTGCGCACTGCGCCGCTCCCGAGCAACGCGTGTTGCACGCCTTCGACCGTCTCACCCGCGTCCTTCAAGCGTCCGAGCTCGGAGATGAAGTGCGTGTTGGCGAGGTACATGCTGAGCGAGATCGACACCGGTTTGTCTTCGCGCGTGGGCTCGGGCAACGTGGCGTACGGGCTCTTGGCGATCTCGGACGACAACAACTCGGCGTAAGCCTTGATCGGATGGCAACTGGCGTCGGTCACGATCATGCCGTCGAGGGCGACGCAATAGATCGGGATCCACCGCAGCTGCCGCCGCAGCTCGTGCAGACCACGGTTGCCTTGCAGCTCGAACATGTCGAGCGACGTGTCCTCGAGCTTCGCCAAACGCCGCCGGATCTCGGAGATGAGCGTCTTCTGATCTCTGCGATAACGCTCGAAGTCGAGCGCGCACAACGTGGCCAGCAACTCCGCAAAGAGCGGCACCTTGCCTTGTGCATCGGGCATCCAGTCTTTGACGAGCAGTTCGACGGTGCGTCCGCGCATCGTCGCCTCCTGGATTTCACACCACGCAACCGTCGCCTCCGAGCCGGACAGCGTCTTGATGAGCTCGGTCAACGATCGCGCCGCACCCAGGCCACCGAGCGCGTCTTCCAAGGCTTTTACTCGCTGGTACACCGACTCGAGCTCGGGATAACGCGCGACGTACAACTTCAGTAACCCTTCGAGGTAGAACACCGTCAGGCGCACGTCTTTGGCGTGTAGCTCGTCCGCCAACGCGGTCGCGTCGCCGCCGACCCCAAACGCCGGCTGCAGCCGTGCGAGCCAGGTAACGATGCGTTCGCGAGGGCGCCCGAGCCGTTCACCTACGCCGTAGTGAGACAAAAATGCAGCTACTTCGTCGCTCGGCGGTTGTTTGGAGGGCTTCATGCGCTGGCAAGCGTAGCTCAGAACCGACCGAACGGCAGCTGACGTCGGGGGGCACGTGCGGCCGCGCGCCCAGCGGTGGGCGGGAGCCGCGCGTCGCTGCCCAGGAGCTGGGCCCAACCCAACAAATACTGCGCGTTGCCGTCCTTCGAAGGTTGGCGCGTCGCGTCGTCAGAGGGTGCGGCGGTTCAAAGGCTCGCCGCGGTGATTTGTACCTCCAACGTTTGCGCGTCGCCCGCGACGACCTCGTCGGTGCAGTTGCTTTGCAAGTTGCATGTCGAACGTTGCTGGCAGTCGGTGCTCACGGCGCTGACGACCAACGACGTGCCACCTTGTAACGTGCCGAGCGCGAACGAGATGCCGTCAGCCGAGCGCAGATCACCGGAGACGTCGCTCGAGTTCAGGACGTAGTTGGTATCCCCCACACGCAACTGGTAAACGTTGACCGGTCCCGGTTCTGGCTCGCTGGCTTGCACCACCCTCATCTCACTGTTCGATCCAAGGGCTACGCCCTCGAGCGCGACGGTCTCGACAATGCCGACGAGATCGATGGTGACGTCATACGCCTCGGGCGGTTCACCTGGAACCGTCCACGAGTCGCTGACTGCGACGCTCTCGACGCACCCCGTGTTGACGCACAAGGTTGCGTCTCCGGAGACCTTCTCGCTGCACGGCAAGTCGACGACCAAGCGCGCGGCGAGCAGAGCGGGGCCCACCGCAGTCAGGACGGACACGCTGTCGCTCGACGACGCGACGTCAGAGGTGGAAACGCCGCTGACGGAGGCCGCAGACGACGCGATCGGCCACGCATTCGATGACGAGGTTTGCGACTCGCCGCTCGAGGCCTCGGATGCGGTCGACGCGGTCGGGTCCGGATTCGGCCCTGTCTCTCCAGATCGACCCGCGTCTCGAAATCGACCTGCGTCTTCGAGCCGCTCGGTGTCCTCGAATCGATCGGGGAACTCCGCCTCGAACGAGCCAGGTGCCACGGCCGTAGCCTTGCTCGTGACCGACTTTCGCGAGGCTTCATCGTCACAACCGAGCAGCATGGCCCATGCGAACCAGACCGCTGACCAGCGCGCACCGGACATGGCCCTTGCAAGCTTGGAGTTCATGGCGGGTAGTAGTGTCGCAAGCGCCCTTTCGATTGGCAACCGAGACGACCCGGCTCTGATAATTTACAGCGGCAAGCTGGATTTTTGGACCACTGGACCAGTGGTTCGAAACGCCGGTCGAAAAGCGTGCGACCGACGTTGGGTGCGGTTGCCAGCGCGTCGACGTGTGTGCGATCGTCACCCGGCATGTGTTCGCAACCCCAAGGACCGGGTGCGCAGTTGCGCGCCGGCTGCGCGATCGCGCTGTGCCGTGTGCTCGCAGGATGCCGTACGGTCGCCGCAGGCAGTGCGTTAGTGGGGCTGGCCGGCTGCGCGCAAGTAACGGGCCTCTCCGATTACGAAGACGCCGTCGTCGGCGAGCGGCTGTTCAGCTTCGAGAGCGATGCCGAGCTCACGAGTTGGAGCTTCGAAGGTTGTGACCACGAACGCGTGCCCGACGTCGGCGGTCAGAACCCGGGGGCGCTGCGCTTGTCGACCACGACCGAGCCGTGTGTCGCGGCGGCGCGGCTGGCGCCTCGACGTGAGCCAGCTCAGTATTCGCGCCTCGCGATTTGGTTGCGTGCCGCGAGTTACGATACGGTTGCTGTCGGCATCGATGGCGTGAACAACCGGGTCGTGATCTGTTCACCTCGAACGACGATTGCCCCCCGGGGTTGCAGCGTGACGCCGGCCCAAGGGGAGCTCGGCGAAGGAGTGCTCCAGCTCGTAGACTTGGCGCCGCGCAAAGAAGTGGATGCGGACGCCGCAGCGGGAGATGGCAAGGACGCGGGCCAGCCACCGCGCGGTGAGATGACGCAACTCACCATCACGTTGCCTCCAGTCGAGGGCGACGACGTGACGCTGTACGTCGACGACATTTGGTTGAAGTGACCGAGGGCGAAGCATGCTGCAAGTAGGAACGACATTTGCCAATCGCTATCGCGTCGAACGCCGTATCGCCGGCGGCGGGATGGGCTCGGTCTACGAAGTGACCGACTTGAACATCGACCGTCGGTGTGCGCTCAAGGTCATGTTGCCGGAGTTGGCCAACGACGCTCGGCTGCGAGAGCGCTTCGCGCTCGAGGCGCGCATCCCCGGACGCGCCGAGAGTGACCACATCGTGCAGGTCGTCGACGCCGGGCTCGAAGCTTCGTCCAATCACCTGTTTTTGGTGATGGAGTTGTTGCGCGGCGAAGACTTGGCGCAGAAGCTCGAACGCGAAAAGCGGCTCACGCCGGCAGAGGCGCTCACATGCCTGCGGCAACTCGCCAGCGCGTTGGTCAAAACCCATGCGCTCGGTATCATTCATCGCGACCTGAAGCCGCAGAACCTGTTCGTGGGCCGACGCGAGGATGGCACGCTCCAGCTCAAGGTCCTCGATTTTGGTATCTCCAAGGTCCTTCAAGAGACGAGCGTCGGTAGTCAACGCACCGAAGTGATGGGCAGCCCGCAGTACATGGCGCCCGAACAATTCGCCGGACAAGTGCCAACGCCCGCGACGGACATCTTTGCGCTGGGCATGATCGCCTACACGCTGCTCGTTGGCGACTCGTATTGGTCACCAGAGGCCGAACGCTTCCACAACCCCATCGCGTTCGGTATCCACGTCGCCAAAGGCGTACGCGAGAGCGCCGTCGCGCGTGCGTTGCAAATGGGTAAACAACTACCGGCGCGCTTCGACGAGTGGTTCTTCAAGGTCACGCACATCGATCCCGAACGACGTTACGCGACGGCAGCCGAGGCCGTGCAAGCGCTGGCGACGGTGCTGAACGACGGTGAAGCGTCGGGCATGGCGACGTTGGAGCGAATGCCGAACACGATGCCGCTGCCGCCAGTCGTCGGTACGGACACGATGCGACCGATGGAGAGCAGCGGTCCGCTGGTTCGGACGGCGGCGAGTTTCGTCAAACCCAAGACCGTCGCCGTGAGCCTCGGTGTGCTGTTGGCGGTGGGCGCGATCGCGTTAGGGTTCGAGATGAACGGCGAACCCGAGGCCGAACCGAATGAAGTTTTGCCGACGGCGGCGATCCAAGGGGCGCCGATGTTGAACACCGAGGTCACGGCGGACAAGCCGCTCCAAGGCGAGCCCACTGTAGCAGACACGCCGCAGGTCGCGCCATCCGCCACCACTCCGGCTGTCGGTGAGTCAGTATCCAGTATGCCAATGCCCACTAGTGGGCCAGCGTCGAGCACGCCCGTTGCCAATGCGCCCGTGGCCAGCATTCCTGCGGCAAGCACCAAGCCGTCCTCGAACGCGCCGAACGCGAACACGGTGCCCGCGGCTACATCGGTGTCGATGTCGTCGAAACCAGTCACAGCGCCGCTAACCAAGCCAACGGTGGTCACGTCAGCCGCACCGAAACCCGTCGCAGCGACGTCGCCCGCGCCCAAACCCGTCCAGCCCACGGCGACCAAGACGTTGTGCTTTTACGCGCTCTCGTCGGGTCGCATCGTGCGCTACGTGCCTGGGCAAACCAAGGGTTCACCAAAGACGTTCCCGTGCCGCTCGAACGGCGCCGGCCAATACACGAAGGTGCCGTGACGATGCAGCGTGGTTACAAGGGCATTTCGCGGCTCGGCGTGTGGCTGTGCGGAGCTTGGCTCCTCGGGGCTTCTGCATCAGCACAGGCGCAGACCGCGACGGCGAACGACACCACTCAGGGTGACCTCGTCTTCGAACGCGCGTACGACGCATACTCGAAGGGCGACTTTCAGGTGGCTGCGGCGCTTTTCGAACAAGCCGCGGCCTACTTTCCTCACTGTCCCACTTCGACGGCGTTGCGCGGCAAGTCCCTCGAACAACTGGGCCGACTGGGGGAGGCGTACGAGGCCTACGCCAACGTAAACCCCAAACCACCCACCGCCGAGGAGGCGCCGCCGTGCGCCGAAGCGCGTCGCGAGGCGCAGGCCAAGATGGCGTCGTTAGGCAAACACGTGGGGTGGCTGCGCCTCGAGATGGCTCCAGACGCCGCGCCGCCGACCACGGACAACCAACGACGAATCTGGCTGACGCTGCCGAACGCGCCGGGCCCCGCGGCTAATCGGCAACGTTATGTACGGAGCTTGCCGGCGCCGTCGGAGGCGGACGGAGCGGGCGCGCTCGTTTGGGAGCGCCTCGCGGTGACGGCGGGCGCCGTCGTGGTCGCGTTGGACGCGAATGGCGCTAGCGCGCAGGCGGTGACACTGACGCCAGGGACGACCACCACGATAACATTTCCCCCACCTGGCGCGAACGCTGGCGCGCCCGAGCAAGCCGCGCCGGACGCCTCTTTCCAAACCAGTGACGCAGACGCGGCTGCTTACCAGAAACCTTGGATTTGGGTCGGCGGCGCGGGTTTGGCGGCGATTGTGCTCGGGACGGTCACCGGGATCGTGGCGTCGAACCAGACCGATGAAGTGAAGGCCGAGTGCGACAGCGCAGCTCGGCTGTGCACCGCCAAAGGTATCGAGGCGCGGGACAGCGCGAACACGTTGGGCTGGGTGAGCAACGTCTCGTTCGGCGTCGGACTTGCCGGGTTGGTAACCGCGGGAGTGCTGTATCTGAACGGTGACGGGGACGCCGCCCAAAACAGCCAGGGGGCCCGCGTGAGGGTGCTGCCGGGCGTAGCATCCAGCGCCAGCGCCGACGGGGCGACGTTATCGGTCGCTTGGTGAGCGTTCGTGAGCTTTCCACCGCCTTCACCGTGACGCGCCGCCGGCGGCGACGCTTGACAACGGCCGTGGGCCGCGGATGCTGAGGCATGCTCACCCGCTCCGGAGCTCAGGCGTCGTTCACCCATCGCAGGCGCATCTTCGCCGGCTCGCCCGGCTTCGAGTTCATCCGCGTTGCGTTGCTTTGCGGTCTACTCGGGGCGTGCCACGACGCATCGCGGACAACGACACCGACGGCCCCGGCGCCCACGTCGCCGTCACCCCTGGTCGACACGCAAACGACGACTGCCGCCAACGCCGCGCCTGAACCGAAGAGCTCCGAGTCCCGGGTCACCGCGCCGTCAGTAGCTGCGACAAGTGCACAGCCTCGAAGCGCCACTCCGAGTGTCGCGACCGGCGCATCACCGGATGCAGACAGCTCGACCTCGCCGGCCAAACCGACGCTCCCCGTGCCTCTCGGCACGTGTCTGGAAGAGCCGACCGGGATCGCGGGCCAATGGCAGGTGCGGAAGGTGACGTATGCTGCTGGCAAACCGAGCTTCGTGCCCAAATACTTCAGGGGCGTGTCCTTCGGCGGCAACGGATTGATCGCCTGGCACGATGGCTGTAACCAACACATGGGGCGATATCGGTTCAATGGCGAACAGATGACGATCGATGATCTCGAGTCGACGCTGGTCGGCTGCGACGACGAAGACGACATCGGTCTGCACGAGACCACGCGGTTCGAGCTCTCGGGCGATCGAATGAAGCTGTTTACGCCAACCCAAACCTACGAGCTCGGCCGCGACACGACGTCCGTGCTGACGCGTTCGGCGTGGTCGCTGTTTGCCATCACCAACCGGCAAACGGGCGAATCCACGAACGTCGACCGGTTCCGCCTCGACTACGGTCAACTGCTCCTCGAGACCGAGGAGGACAAACACTTCAAGTTCGTCGACCTCGACTACACGGAGCTGACCGGCAGCGTGGACATCGAGAAGCCGCACGCGATCAGGATGCGCTGGAGTCCTACCAGCCAACACTTGTTGAAGACCAAAATCCCGACCGAAGCGCCGCTGCCAGACGCGAACCAGAACTACGCAAAAACGAAGGAGTCCTTCCCCACCTCGTGGGCTCATCGCCTCGAACTCGACCGCGTCACGTCCTTTTGCGTCGTCGAATCCACGGCCAAGCATTCTCCGCGCGTGGTCCTCGAGCTGCGCAGCGACCGTGCTATCTACACCTTTGCGCCGCGCTGACGTGCCGTCTCGAGACGCGCCGCTTTGGCATGGCGCGGGCGTGCTCTCAACGCCCCGCGACGTCGGGGCGCGAGCGGGCGAACACCCAACGTTCGTAGCCCATGAAGTTCGTGCACAGTTGCACGCCGATGCTGATCATCAAACACACCAACGCCGGTAAGACGCCCCAGGCGTCGAGCAACGCGAACGTGATGCTGCGCAGGATGAAACCGAAGGCACTGACGAGGTGGAACTTCCCGAGGCCGCGCAACGACGGACGCTCTGCCTTCCACGTGAACAGCGCGTGGACACCGTAGCCGTAGAGGTAAGAGACCTCCGTCGCGAGCACGTTCGCGACATTGCGCCCCCAAGTGACGTCGGGCAAGCTCCAACGCAACGCCTGGAACGCCGCGACGTTCACCAGAAACACCGTGCTGCCAGCGATCAGGTAGCGAACCCGGCTGTCCTGCAAGAGTGAGGTGAGCGTACGCGGCATGCCGGCTTCAGCGTTTGATGCCATATTTCGCCATCACGACGACCGCGCGGAACGCGTCCTTCAAACCAATCTTCTTGCCCTCGGCGTAGGTGCGGCCGGCATACGAGATCGGCACCTCGTAGATCCGCACGTTGGGCACGCGCGCGATCTTGGCGGTAACCTCCGGCTCGAACCCGAAGCGGTCTTCGGTGAGCTCGATGCCTTGGATCACCTCGCGTTTGAAGACTTTGTAACAGGTCTCCATGTCCGTCAGGTTGAGGTCCGTGATCATGTTGCTCATGGTGGTGAGCAAGCCGTTGGCGATCGAATGCCAGAAGTAGAGGACGCGGTGCGGGCCACCGAGGAAACGCGAGCCGAACACGACGTCCGCCTTGCCGTCGAGGATCGGCTGGAGCAGCGTCGCATAGTCTCGGGGGTCGTATTCGAGGTCGGCGTCTTGGATGAGGACCACGTCCCCGGTCGCCTCCTGGAACCCTCGACGCAGCGCCGCGCCTTTGCCCTGGTTTACCGGCTGGAACAGCAACTTGACCGCTGGGTATTGGGCGGCGAGCTCGGCCAAGATCTCTCGGGTGCCGTCTTTGCTCCCGTCATCGACGATCAAGAGCTCGATGTCGTAGGGTTGCTCCGTAACACGTTGGACGATTTCGCGAATGGTGTGCCGCTCGTTGTAACACGGCATGACGACGGAGAGTTTCATAGGTCTGTCGGCGGGAGAACGGTTTCGGAACGGGGGTGTCGTGCGTGCTCCAAAGCTACGCCACGAACAACTCGAGAGCGCTCGTCCGGGCAAGGCCAAACGGGCGGGGGCGTCCTACTACACAGTCGCTCCGCGGCGAACCCCGTGTGTGACTTGTCGATTCGCGAGCCGGTCTGGTCGCCGCCCGCGCCACAAAATCCGCGTGTTGCCGGCGCCGATCCCAGGCTAACGGGCGTCGCTCGCGGCAGAGCGAAACGCGCGCCATCCGATGGCGGCGTTGCGAGCGGAAACGCGGTCGAGCACCGACCAAATCCCCTCGTGGGGTGAGGTTCGGTACTCGGCCACGGGCTGGAGCTCACCCGACCGAACTTGGTCGAAAATGGGGTTCGGATACCGAGAAAGGGGTTCACCGCGCGAATTGAGCTCGAGGACTACCCAGGTGCCCGGCGCGGACTCCCCGAGCCGGCGCGGGTAGTCTCCGGGCCAGGTCCAGCCCGTCTCGGTGCGGGAGACGTCGAGCCCCCACTCGTCCGCGGCCACCTCGAGGAAAGATGCGGTGTCTTGAATCACGCGCGTTGGACGGTCTTGGGCAATGCGCTCGGCGAGGGCCCGAATCGCCACCGCGCGTTGGTCCGCTTCGCCGGTCGGGTACCAGAAGAATGGACGCACGATCAGCGCTCCGATGATCGCAACGATGGGGAGCAGCCGGAGGGCACGACCAGCGCCGCCACCCACCGCCTTCCGGCCGAACCACAGCCAACACATCGCCCCAAGACCCAACGCGAGGAGCGCGAGGTGCAGCGCCAAGTCCGAAACGTTGCTGGACTTGGAGAGGACGATCAACGCGCCGCTCGCGAGCGTTGCGACGGCCGACGCAACGAGGCGCGCACGCAAGTCGGCTGCCGACGACGGGACCCCGCCGTCCCGTGACGCAGACTCCTTCGTGCATCCGAACTCCCACCACGAGGTCAGCGCGAGCAGGATCGTCAACACGGGAGCAGTGGACGAGTAGTTTCGACCGTTGATCGCCGCGACGCCGTGCCCCGGCGGGACGCCGAACCAGTCCTTGGGGTAAACAACCAGTGTGTTGAGCAAGAGGTAGTGAACCCCGAGCAACAACACCAGGTGTCCGACCACCCGCGGGCGTGACCGGAACAAGCCCGCCCAAACCCCGATCGCGCCGTAAACTAGCAGCAGCAACAACGGCGGAGACACGACGTTCACGAGGCCGGTCAAGACGTTGTACCGAAGCAGCGGCGCGAGCTCCCAATTGGTGCGGAAGTATGCGTAGGAAGCCCGACTGAACCAGTGCACGTCGGCGGTCGCCGCCAAGCCCGCGAGATACCAGACGACGAACGGGAGGCCGGCAAAGCTGGCAGTAACCAGCGGGCGCCACCACGACCGAATGAGGCCGTCGCCGGGTCCTAGACGCCACGTTTCGTAGCCGCAATACAGCGCCGTAACGGCGACCACCGGCACCATCTCGACGCGGCACAGCGGCACGCAGCCAGCGAGCAACGCTGCCTTTCGTGGACGTTGCTCGCACCAAAGAGCGCATAACGACCACGCGACGAACATCGCCGCGGGGATCTCGGTCATCGTCACGAAGGCGTCTTTGACCAGCGCCGGTTGCGCGAAAAATAGCAGCGTCGCGCTCCATCCAACGATGGCCGGCGACGTGGACGCACCAGCCAACAGCGCCTGCACCAGGGTGCGCGTGAAGTAGGCTGCCGCGGCCGTGAACGAACACGCAACCGCCCGGGCGCCCCACACCCCCAAAGCACTGCCCATGCCGTAGGCGAGGCCTGGCAACGGCTTGTTCCACACGTCGGTAACCCAGGCGCGCAAGTCGAGTCCGAGGACTTGGCGGGTACTGCGCGCGTAGTGGCCGTAGGAATCGTCGTCGAGCCGGGGACCGCTCACGGCGGCCAACCCGAGGAACAGACCCAAGATCCAGACCTCGGGAGTCCTGAGCCCTTCCGTCCACCAACGCCTCGACGCAGCCACACGGCCTGGTAAGCGGCCGCGCGCCGAAGTGCAACGGGAACACGTTCGCCCATCGCTTTCGGAGGGCCATTTTACCACGAAACCGCCGGCACCTGCCCTCTGGTCGGCAGCTCACGACGCTCCGACCGCCGCCGATGGGTGCCGACGAGCCAGGGCCCTGGTGATAGGCCGCGGTGATAGGCCGCGGTGGTAGGCCGCGGTAAGATACGTTGGTGAGACGCACGCTCGACGCTCACCGATTTTTCCTTTGCGCTGAGTTCAGCTATCGAATAACACCCGCGCGCCCGGGTTACGTCCACCGGCTCCCATTCCACGAAGGTGACGTCGAGCGTGCGTTCAAATCACATCATCGCGCTCCTGGTCGTACTGGTCGGCCTTTGGGGCCTCGACCGATCCTTGGCCCCAAGGGGTGACCGTGGGTCGGAGTACGGCACGATCCAGAAGCAAGCCAGACGACTCGAGACCAAGCCCGAAGCGTCGATCCTAGTTCTGGGCCAGAGCACCACGGGGCGGTGGCTCACACCCCGGAATCTCGGGCGGCTGCTGAAGAAGCCTCAGGCCAAAATCTTGGACGCACATCTCAGCGGCTGCCATCCCGACTGCAGCTACGCCGAGGTGCGGAACCTGCTCGCCCAAGGCCGCCACTTCGACGAAGTGTACTTCGGCGTCAATCTATTCACCTTGTGCGAGGGCGAGTCGCGCCGGCGCGTCGCGGCGGAGCTGCTCACGCTGCCCGTCGCGGACACCTTCGCGATGGCGCGTCACTATTTCGCAGCCCAGGAACCCACGCGTTACTTCGGCGCATTGGCAGCGCTCACGGTGTCTCACGCCTATTGGGACCCAGCGTACGTGCAACGCCGCCTCTCCGGCGGGTGGGGATTGCCGAAAAAGGCGCGCGACTGGTGGATGAGTCAACGTGACGTAGACCTCGTGTCCTCGGACCAACGCGTCCCGAAGTCCAAGAAACCCAACCAAGACCGCTCCTGCGCCGTGGACGAAGAACCCCGCGTCGCGTTCAAGATGAGCGTGCTCGAGGCGCTGATGAAAGATCTGGGCCGCTTGGCGGATCACACGTACTTGATGGCGCTACCCGATCGTACCCTGACGGCGCGGCGCTCGAACCGCGAGATGCAGAAGCGGTGGGACACGTTCACCCGCCTGCTGCGCGACGTGGCGCAGACCGAGCCCACGGTGGAGTTCGTAGATCTCGCGAGCCATGGCCCGCCGCACCCGTCGCACTATCGAGACTCCTTCCACTTGAGCGCGCTCGGGATCAAGTATCAGAACCGCCAGCTCTCCCACTACCTCCGCAAGAAGGCCAAACGCAAATGACGTTCACGACCACGTCGTTCTGGGTATTTTTTGCGGTCTTCTTTCCGCTGTTCCTCGTCACGCGCGGTCGAGCGCGCAAACTCGTACTGCTCACCTTCAGCTACATCTTCTACGGCTCGTGGGACGTACGTTTCCTCGCGTTGCTGATCGCTTCCACGTGTTTCGACTATTTCGTGGGGCGGAAGATCGGCGGCGCCCCCGATCCGAAGACCAAGCGTCGTTGGCTGATTGCGAGCCTCGTCAGCAACCTGGGGATCCTCGGCTACTTCAAATACGCCAACTTCTTCCTCGACTCGACTGTAAATCTACTGCGTCAACTCGGAATGCGCGTGGACGCGCCGGACCTGAACGTCGTCCTGCCGGTGGGGATTTCTTTCTACACGTTCCAAGCGCTGAGCTACGTCATCGACGTTTACCGCGGCCAGTGCAAACCAGCGCAGTCCTTCTTCGATTTCGCCGCGTATACGGCGTTCTTTCCCCAACTCGTGGCCGGCCCGATCGAGCGTGCCTCTCACTTTCTTCCTCAGCTCGAGCGCCATCGCCACGCCGCACCGTTGGACTTCGTCGGCATCGCGCTGATTGGATTCGGCGCCTTCAAGAAGATCATCGCCGACCACTACGTGCAGGTGGTTGACCCGGTTTTCGATGCGTTGCCGACCGCGCACCCGCTGGCGGTGTGGGTCGCGACCTACTGTTTTGCGATTCAGATCTACCTCGATTTCTCGGGTTATTCGGACATCGCGGTTGGGCTTGCCCGCCTCCTCGGCTTCGACATCGTCCAAAACTTCCGTGCGCCCTACGCCTCGGATAGCCCGAGCGACTTCTGGCGCAGGTGGCACATCTCGTTGTCTTCGTGGCTGCGCGATTACCTGTACATCCCTCTGGGCGGCAGCCGCGATGGCAACGCCAGGACCATGCTGAACTTGTTCATCACGATGGTCCTCGGCGGCTTGTGGCACGGCGCGGCGTGGAACTACGTGCTCTGGGGGGTGTATCACGGTGGCCTGCTGGCGCTGGGTCGCCTGACCCGCTTCGACCGATGGGGAAATGTCTCACGGTTTGCGGTACTACGACGCATCGCGACGTTTCATTTGATCTGCGTCGGGTGGGCACTGTTTCGCGCCGAATCGCTCTCGGACTGCGTAGTTGCGCTGGAAAAGCTCCTGAACCCGCTGGCCTTCGACGCCGCAGACTGGCTCGTTACGCTTCGCGAGTCGAAGGCGGCGGGCCGTGTGGGCGCGCTCCTCGCCGGCGGTGCCGTGATCGTTACGCTGCACCATCTATTTCCCATCACCCCCCGTATGTGGGTCGAACGGTTGCAGAACAAACCGGCGGTGCTTCGCTACGCCGTCGTCGCGTGTTTTCTGTATGGCGCCACGCTGCTCGCTCCGGAAGAAGCACCGGCGTTCATCTACTTCCAGTTCTGACCGAGCCTGGTGGCGTGCCACCCAACCGCGCAACGTTCGAGCGGCGTGCGCGTGGTCATCGAGGCCCGTAGCCTCCGCCGCGGTTGGGGAAACACCGGCGCCGCAGCGACGCGACTGGGTGTCCAGTTACCCCGCGGCAGCGATTTTCGGAGGCTAAGGCCCGACCTCGAAAAATCGCGACGCCAAACGGCTAGCCCGGATGATCACGCATCATTTCGGGCGCGCCCACGGCCCCTGCCGTACCGCGGGGAAAACTCGTGCTGAAGCGGTGCAGAGGAGGGAGCGTGCGACGGCTTCGCGCCCGCGCTTTACGGGAGAAAAGTCACTTTGGGGGTCAAGACTCGAAGGCTACGGCCGCTATGCGAGATGACGCGGCCCTTCTGTAACCGCTTCCGTCCGTCTTTATGGGTCTCAAGACCGCTCTGCAAGTCGTCACCAGTCGCCTCTCGAGCCAGCCAGCTCGGACGACCACCGACGCGCCCGCTCACTCTACTCGCCGTCGCAAGACGTCGCGGAGCCCCAGCGCCGATTGGTCGGGGGTGATCGCCGGCGGGCGTTATCGGCTCGAGGCGCCAATCGGCACCGGGGCTTCGGGGATCATCTACAGCGCCTCTCAGACGGCCAATCAACGCAAGGTGGCGGTCAAGGTGCTGCGCCCGCAGTACGAGGCCGACGCGCAGATGACCGAGCGCTTGCTCCACGAAGCGAACATGGCGTCCGCCGTGCGCAACGAGCACGTGATCGAGATCTTGGACAGCGGCCGAACCGACACGGGCAAACCCTTCGTGGTCATGGAGTACATCCAGGGTCAGCGACTCTCCGATCTGATGGACCAGAACGGTGGACTCGATCTCCCGCTGGCCATCGACATCGCCTCTCAGCTCGCCGAAGCGCTGCGCGGTACCCACAAGGCCGGGATCTTCCACGGTGACGTGAAGCCGGACAACATCCTGATGTGTCGGCGCCAGAACAACGACCATTTCGTAAAGCTCATAGATTTTGGGGTCGCGGGAGACATCGAGCCTTCTCGCGTGCGCCAGCGCTACAGCATGGTCTGCGGAACCCCCAGCTACATGTCTCCAGAACAGGCCTCCGGCGAGACACTCGACGGCCGCACCGACATCTATTCTCTCGGCGTGGTGATGTACGAGATGCTGAGCGGTTCGACGCCGATCCAGGGGACCTACCCCCGCGAGCTGTTGACCCGTCAGCGCACGGTAGCGCCACGGCCCCTCCGCAGTAACCCGCGCTGCAGCCATGTCCCACCGCGAATCGAGGCGATCGTCCACCGCTGCCTCGAGAAAGATCCGGCCCGCCGCTACCAAAACGCGGCAGATTTGCTCCGCGAGCTCTCGTTCGTGCAGTCGCGGCTGCAGAACGTGCTGCGTGAGACACCCGGGCCTCAGAGTGAGGTCAGCATGGTACGAGCGACGTTCGCCGGGTTGCCGAAGTTGACGAGCTTCGCCACCGCGATGCCGGCGAACGACCTTGGACGCCCACTGACATCGCTGCCGCTCCCGGCCTCGGGCTTGACTCCAACTCCGCCGACGCTGACCAACGAGCTGCCGCTCGCCGCGCCAGTGCCCCGGCCACGAACCAAGGCGCCGGTTTGGGCCGGAGAAACGCGCGAATCACGACGACCGGGCAAAAAAGCGCGATGGAAGCGGGGGGTTGCGCCGCTCGTGTTGCTGGGCGTCGCGCTGGGTTACGTAGCGGCCAGCCTGGTCGCTCAAGTGCGCCAACCCCCACTGCAGCCAGGACAAGTCGAAGTCAGCGGCAAATGAACGCCAAGGTGGCCATCCACCTTGGCGCCGACGCGGTCGATGGCTCCTAGCCAGTTCTCGAAACCGTTCGATCTGTGCTTGCCGTCAATGGCGCTTCGCCTTGGGACGTTTACCCTTGGGTTTGGCTGCTGACTTGCCCTTGGCCTTACCACCTCGAAGGTTGTTGGCGACGATCTCGAGCAGGTTCGTTGGGCGCTTCTCCTTGCCGCCCTTGCTGCGCGCCTTGCTGGTCTTGGATTTACGCTTGAGTCCGTTGCCTCGAGCTTGACCGTCGACGTTCGTGGACGTCTCCTGGGCGCCGGCTCGACCACCGGCACCTCGCCGGCCGGAGCCGCCGCGGGTGTCCGCGCCGGAGCGGGTCGCCGCTCCCTGGTTGCCAGAACCGTTGGACCGGCCAACTCGAGCGTAACCGCCGACGGCGGCGTCTCCGGTCGTGCCGCCTTGTTGACGTTCACCTTGGCCCCGCTCTCCGCGACGGCGTACCCCGTCCGCGGTCGGTCGGTCACTGCGCGGGACGTCACTGCGCGGCACGTCACTGCGCGGCACGTCACTGCGCGGTGCGTCACTGCGCGGCACGTCACCGCGCGGACGGTCACCGCGCGGACGGTCACCGCGCGGACGGTCACTGCGCGGCGCGTCACCGCGGTTGCGGTCACCGCGACTGCGAACACTGGCACTGCGGGGCGCGACCGCGCGCGCTTCCCTCTCGGTGAGATATTCGGCGTCCGCATCGACGTCCGAATATACGATCGCCAGTCGGCGCCCGTACACCGTTCGCCGCAGCAACGAAACCTCCTCGATCTCGAGGGTCATCTTGTCACCGAGCTGGATGTGTTCGCCCGACCGCGGCGCGACGAGGAAGAGCTCGTTGTCCGAGAGTTCGAAGCGCTCACGCCCGAGGCTCTCGGAACGCACCAGGATATCGACGAAGGGCTCGGCGACGTTGACGTAGACCCCGTGTGGCGCAAACGACACGATGGTGCCCTCGAACATCTCACCGAGATGGTCCTGCATGTACAACGCGCGGTACAAGTCCACGACTTCGCGTTCCACGCTCATCGCTGCGCGTTCCCGCGTGCTCGACCGGGTAGCTGCCGTCCGCAAACGCTCGAGGGCGACGTCGGATTTGTCGACGTGACCACCCCGCAAGAGCTCCTTGACGGAGCGGTGCACGAGCAAGTCGGGATAACGTCGGATCGGAGACGTGAAATGCAGATATGCCGGCGACGCCAAGCCGAAGTGGCCGATGTTGTTCACGTCGTAAACGGCTTGCTTCAGGCTGCGCAGGAGCAATCCCTCGAGCACGTCGTGGCGAGGTAGCTTCTGGATGCGCTTGAGCCATGCGCCGATGCCCTTGGGTTCGAGCAATTCGTCCAAGTCCGAGGGCGCCCCGAGGACCTCGGCGGCGGCCATCAACTTGCCGAGCTTCTCCTCGTCGGGCTTGCCGTGCACGCGGTAGATGGCCGGCGCGCCGCGTTCGGTGAGCCACTGCGCCACCAGCTCGTTGGCTAGCAGCATGAGCTCTTCCACCATCTGATAAGCCTTCTTGACGCCAGGATCGTGGGCACGTTGATGTACACCCGTTGGTACACCCGCGGGGTCGAGTTCGATCTTGGGCTCTGGTAAGTCGAGATCGAGCGCGCCGCGTCGCATGCGCGCTTGACGCAGCTTGGTCGTCAGCGTTGCGATCGCCTTGAGGTCGCGTTTGAACGCCTCCGCCAACGGGTTGAGCGCCGGCTTCTCTGTGTAGCCCATCGTGCGAGCCACGCTCTCGTAGCTCACCATTGCCACGGCGCGCATCAGCCCTTCCACGACCTCGAAGCGCGTGACACGCGCGTCTTTGTCGAGCTCGGCAATGACGCACATGCAGTAGCGTTCCTGGTCCGGCAACAGTGAACACAGGTCGGCCGCCAACACGCCGGGCAACATCGGGATCGCTCGGTCGGGCAAGTAGATCGTGCAGCCGCGTTTGAGCGCCTCTTCGTCGAGCGCGCTACCCAGGGTCACGTATTCGCTCACGTCTGCGATCGCGATGTAAGCCCGGAACCCTTCGGCCACGCGCTCGACGCACACGGCGTCGTCGTGATCACGGGCGTCCACGGGATCGATGGTGAGAAACGGCACCTGACGTAAGTCTCGGCGTTGCCCCAACGTGAGGCGACGGCTCTGGCTCGCATAACGTTCGGCTTCACCCATCGCCGCCGGCGGATGATCTTCTTCGATCTGCTCGCGGGCTTTGATCTTGGCGACTTCCACCGACGCTTCGCCGGGTTTACCCAAAACCACCACGATCTCGCCTTCCGGGTTCTCGTGGATACTCTCCGGGAATTGCGTGATCTGAACGACGGCGGCAACGCCATCGGCCACGTCCTCCGGGACGTTTCGCAAAACGATGGGGCCGCGCACCCGCGTATCGTCGGGTTCGAGCCATGCGCTACGCCGCTTGCGGTGAATGATACCGGCCACACGGTTGCCACGGCGCGTGACCACCGCAGCGATCTTGCCCTCGACACCGCGAGGGTTTTCGCCCGTCGGCTGAACGGTGACGGTGTCACCGTGCATCGCGCCGTTGAGGGCTTCTGCAGGAATGAAAACGTCGGGCTTACCTGCGCACACGACGAACCCGAATCCACGGGGATTGACCCCCAAAATACCGTCCCACGCCGCCTTGATGGGGCGGGCGCGCTTCTCGAGTCTGAAGCGCTTGGGACCGTCTCTACGAATGACCCCTTCGTCCGCGAGTTGATTCAAGAATGTCAAAAGCTCGCGATAGGCGGCCTTTTCCACTCCGCACTCTTTCGCAATCAACCCTGCATGAACAGCCTTGGTCGATTGGGAAAGGCACTTCAAAACCTCCTCGCGGGAGGGCAACACATTAGCCATGCGCGCGTATACCCCAGGCTCCGTCGCGGCGAAACCCCCCCTGGGCGCCACGGCCAAAACGCGCTAAAGGACGCGCGTGAAGTCCAGGTACTGGTTGCTCGTCCTCCGCGTTTGCTCGCTTTTGGCAGTCCTAGTCAGCGCCGCGCTGTTCATGCACTACGTAGCCCCGGAAGAATCTGGCTTCTGTGGTGCGCGCTCCGGATGCGAGGCGGTGCGCAAGAGCACACTCGTCAAGCAGCTGCCGCCCTTCACCATCCCGGGTCTGGGCATAGCCGGCTACGTCGGCATCTTCTGGCTTTCGTTTTACCCGCACTTGCGGAAGTGGTTGCGTTGGAGCGCCGCCTTGGGTGGTGTGCTCGCGGTTGGCTTCATCATCCAGCAAGCTCTGGTCATCGGGTCCTTCTGCTGGATGTGCCTCACCGTGGATGGTCTGGCACTTGCCGTCGCGTTTGCCGCGGTGGTGATGACCAACGGCGACACGGAGCAAGCCGACCCGATCCGCGGGTGGGGTTGGGCTCTGCTGCTCGGCCTGGCGCTCAACACGCCGACGATCTGGGTGAAGGTAAAACCCAACGACTCGATCCCCTCCGCAATCGCAGCACTGCAGGAGCCTGGTGTCCTCAACGTCATCGAGTTCGCCGACTTCGAGTGTCCTCATTGCCGTCGCCTGCACCCGATCCTCTCGGCAGCCATCGCCGAGCAAAAGTCGCCCGTGAAGTTTCAGCGCTTCCACGTCCCCCTCCCGTTCCACATCCACGCGGAGAGCGCTGCCCGTGCTGGGTTGTGCGGCAAAACCATGGGCAAAGAGGAGGAGATGGCGAACCTGTTGTTTTCGGCGCCGCTCAGCGAGGGCATTTGGCTCGAGCACGCCAAGACCCTGGGGCTGGACGTCGAAGCCTTCAAGAAGTGTTTCGACTCGCAAGAGACGACGGACACGCTCGCCGACCACGTCGATCTCTTCAAGTCGACGAAGGCCCAAGGCATCCCGCTGACCTTCATCGGACGCGAGGTCCTTCGGGGAGCAGCCGAACCAGCGCTAGTGCGCGAGTTGTTCGCCAAAGCGTTGGCTCCGCAACCCAACAGCGTGCCGGGCCCGCTGTTCGTTGCGATCGTCGTTGGCCTCGCCGTCGTCGTCGTGTTCGGCTTCCGGAGGAAGCGCGACCCGGCGTCGAACCCCACGGTTCGGGCGAGTTGACCCGTGGGGTCCGTGCTCCCGGTTGGTGGGCGTGCCCCTGGTTGCGTTCACAAGAACGCGGCTAGGCTTCCGATCGTGATGCTGGGGCCGAACACGAACGCCCAGTGGCTGAGGTCGATGCTCGTTTGGCTGCCGTCTTCGTTGGCGAACTGCCCCTGCCGTCGGCCCAACGAATAGGCGATCCACGCGTGGATGTTGAGGGAGGCCTGCGTGGGTTGATTGATGTTACCTAGCGGCACGCCGATACCCAGCCCGCCGACGATCGCCAGCTGCCGATCCTTCTCGGACGCCAAGCCCATGCTCATCACTCCGCTCTCCAACCCGACCAAGCTCTCTTTGCCGTCGTCGCTGAGCAGGGTGAGACGCGACAAGACGCCGAAGTTGAGGGCGAGCGGACCCGTACCGAGGTCTTGGGGGTCGTTCGAGAAGCGATACAACCCGCTCGGGATCGTGGCAGTGGCGTAGAACTTGACCAACGCGTCTTCGGTGACGACCGCCCATTGACTCACGGGCAGGCGATATTCGTGCCCCTTGCCGAGCAAGTATCGACCCTCGTCGACCACGTGGATCACGCGCACGCGGATCCGGTCGTATTGCTGCTTGGCGCCACGGATCCAGATCACCTCCGTGTCTTCACCGTGGCGGAGCAAGAAGCGCTCGTTCATGTTCCCGTCGCTGCGCTCGACGTCACCCGCGCTGGTGACGTTCACCTCGACCTCCAGCAGTTGCTCGCCGCTGTCTTTGGGGATTCGGCTACGGTGGATGAGGAGCCGGCAGCTGTCGCGCTGAGCAAAGGGGATGTGCTGCGTCGACCCTGGCTCGATGCGGCGCACCACACCGTCGTCGACCGCACACGCCAACTCCACGACCGGTCGTTCGCGGAAGCCCGAGCCACCGAGCGGCACCGGCAGATTCGCTTCGCGGATCGGACGTTGGATCGGGTCGGTCAGCGTTGCGAAGTTGACCTTCTGAAACTCGGGAGGTACCGCGTCCACACGATATCCGAGCCGCAGCGCGGTGTAACCGCTGGACATGTACACGCCACGGATGCGCGCGCCCTCCGAGTCGACGTCGACCGTATAAGCACCCGCCACCTCGAGAGGCACCCAGCGACCTCCCGCGATGGTGCTCGTCGCGACGCGCACGGGGCGGTTCTTCGGGATGAAGTCGACCTCACCGAAGTTCGGCAGAATCAGCGACGTGTGCACGGCCAACAGCGGTGCGGTGGGCGTGCTACTGAACGCCAACACGCCTTCGTCCTGAGGCCGCGACGCGGACACCACGGCGCGATTTTCGAGGATCCGTGTCGTCGCCAACAGGACGTAGATTTGGTCCTCGATCATGACGACTTTTTCCACGTTGGCGTCGGCGTTGTTCACCGTCCACCGCAGCCGCTCCGAGTCGGTCCCGCAGCTCTCGGGCAACCGAACGAGCAACCGAACGTTGTCGACGTCGCGGAGCGGTTGCCCAGACACGATGGTCATGTCGCAACGGACGACCTGAAAGTCCTTGCTGTGGTTGTCGAGCAACTGCTCCTTCTCGACGAAATAAACTCGCGGTTGCAGTCGCAGGCGCACCAGAATTCGACGCGTGGCCGCCGGTACCGCGCGCACCACGATGCCCTGCTCGGCGAGCTCGCATTGGGCGCCGTCGCAATCGACGTTCGACACGATCTCCGGATGCCGCAGCTCGATTCGCCCCTTGCCACGTGAGACATCCACCGTGCGCTCGCGCTCGAACACCTTGTCGACGAGGATACGTTCGGGCTCGATCTCGCGTTGGGTCTGGGGCAGCAAGCTCCCGGTTGCGTCGTGGATGAGGTACTCGCGACCGAAGTACCCGCCTTGTGGTACCCACACGAAACGCTGTCGCATCACGTCGGCGTGTTCATCCACCGGCACGAAGCAGCGTTCGAGTGGACCGGGCGCAGTGAGCGGCTCGGTCACGATCGGCGAACACACGTCGACCCGGGCGCGGTCTTCGGTCGACCAACGCACGCGCAGCCCCGTTAGGTTGTGCCCCTGTAGCTCGAGGCGCCCCAAAGCAATGTTCCAAACCGCCGTGCCCGGCTCGATCTCCGGCATGGGAGCGGTCGTGATCAGGTCGAGCACCTCCGACTTTTGCTCGCACTCGGAGTACGTCTTGGCGATCTTGATCGTGGATTGTTCACCAGGTTCGGCGGTCGCGGGCGGTCTGACGCTCGTGCCACCGGCCTCGAGACGCCACGTGCCTTGGACCTTTTCGCAAGCGACCTTTTCGTTCGGAAGGCTGACGGGCATCCCGCCGGCAGGGGCGTGCAACGTCTCTGCTTGCGCTGAGCTAACGCCGATCTGCAGTAACATCCACACACCAACAACGAGAAAGACCAGGCGAATTGGCGTGTGATGCGAACGAAGCAGCCCCATGTGGATGGCGAGGGCCTATCACGTTGTGCCGGGATGGCCAGCACATTCAAGCCAAGGCTTCGGTATTTTCAAGCTGGTCGAACTCGCGGAAGTGAGGGTGTAGCGTTTCCGCGTAGCGTACCGCTGCGTGCGCTTGCGAGGTCACGCTTGGACACGTTAGGAAGCCGCGTGCTCTCCGCTCAAGGTGGCTCCGGCCGCGCTCACCAATCCGTCGTGCTCGAGGCGCCCGAGGGCCGTCCCTTTCGCATCGGCGTCGTATCGGACACACATAGCGTGATTCACCCGAACACCGCGCGTGTACTCGGAGACCTGGGCGTGGATCACGTGCTGCACGGCGGGGACATCGGCAACCTCGAGGTCCTCGAGGAACTGCGCAAGATTGGTCCTCTCACTGCCGTGCGCGGCAACATCGACGGTCAGGTCACCGAGGTGCCCGAATCCATCGACATCGAGGTCCGCACCAGCTCGCGTTCGTTGCTCAAGCTGCTCTTGATGCACATCGCCGTTTATGGCCCCAAAGTGCGCGCCGACGCGTGGCGCCTCGCGCAGAAACACGGCTCTCGCATGATCGTGTGCGGGCACTCGCACGTGCCGTTCATGGGTCGGGACAAAGGGCTCGTTTTGTTCAACCCAGGTTCGATCGGGCCACGACGCGGCTCGCTGCCGATCACCCTGGGCTTGCTCGAACTGAGCCCCACGGGCATTAACCTCCAGCATGTCAGCTGTGAGACCGGCAAAACCTGGCGGCCTTGACCCCGACCTCTACTGGCATCGCGTTGGAACCACGTGGTCAGCGCCAGCCGGCATGAAACCCGGCTGGCCTCACCCTCAAACCACCGCCTCTTCCACGAGTTCGATGTTGCGCCAGCGGCCAGACAAGAACCGGAACGTGAGCAGCCCGGCCAGGAGCGCCAAATAGCCTACTACCCAAGCCATGGTCACGGCGACACCTCCGCCCAGGTAAACGACCGTGTACCACGCGCCGGGGAAGAACAGCCCCCAGGCCAGGACGATTCTGGCCCACATCGGCCACGCGGTGTCGCCCGCGGCCCGCAGCGTCTCACCCACCGTCATCGCAGCGGCGTCGAAACACTGCCAAAAGCACCCGAACAACAACATCTGGGTGCCGACCGCGATGAAGTCGCTCGTGCCCGCGCCGGCTTCGCTCTGAAACAGACTCAGCAGCAACTCCGGAACCAGCAAGTAGCTCAGCCCCACCGACAACATCCACGACGCCGTCACCTTGGCCGTCAACTTGACCATCGCGGGCACGCGGTCCTTGTTGCCAGCGCCCAGCGCTTCACCGACGAGGATCGCCCCCGCGGAGCTCACGCCGAACGCCGGCATGAAGGCGACGGAACTCAACTGCATCACGACGTTGAATGCGGCGAGCGCCGTCGTACCCAGATGTCCCACCACGATGTTGATGAACAACATGAAGGCGCCGAACTCCAGGAACCAATTGATCCCGTTCGGCAACCCGAACTTGATCATGCGTCGAAATTCGCTCAGCGCCAGGGTCTTGCCGTCATCGGTGCGCGCATAACCCTTACCACGCAGGAAGTACCAAGCGGCTGGCAACAGCCCCAGGGTGGTGGCCATGGCGCTAGCGACCGCGGCCCCAGCGACCCCGTACCCAGGCAACCCCCAGTGCGGCTCGATCAGGGCATAGTTGAACAAGATGTTGCTCACCATCGCGGTCAGGCCGCACACCATACCGAGGCGAGTGTTGCCGAGCCCGCCATACCAATTGACGAGGGCTTCGGTGGCCACGGCAGGAGCCACGCTCGGCAAACGACACATGATGTACGTCACCATGTAATCGGTAACCTGAGGCGAATAACCGAGCCCGGAAATTATGGCCGGGACGAACGGCAACACGATGAACGAGAGGGCGCCAGCGAACGCCGCCAGCCACAACGCGTACCACGCGTAGCGGCGCGCCGCCGCGAGGTCCCCGCGACCCTTGAGCTGCGCCGCGAAGCTCTGCACGATGAAAACCGTCCCCATGGGCAGGATGATCACCGCGAACGTGTCGAACGCGCCGGTAGTGACCGCCGCCAAGGCTTCCTCGCCCAACGGTGCAACCATGAGCGCGTCGGCCAACCCCACGACCGACTGCGTGGCGCGTTGAATGATGATTGGCCACGCCAAAGCCATCAGCCTGAATAACGCGCTGCCTTGGGGTGCCTGTTGTCCTGAAACGTCGTTCACTGGGCTCCTAGTTGCCGGGGTGGCAGGCGGCTATATTGGAAGTCGTGGTCTTTGCCTAGTCGCATGCCTGGCCACACCCCCTGGAGCGGCCCCGGTGATGGACATCCAACGTCACACCCTTGACACCGCCGGGGCGCCGCCCAACGCATGAAAGATCAAGGTTCGCGAGCGGTTGCCTCAGCCGGCACGCGCCAGAAACTTGTGCAATAATCCTTGGAACTGGGCCGCTCCCGGCGTCGACCCGTTCTCCCGAAGAAAGGCGACCGAAGTTAGTCATGAATCTCCAAAATCCGCCACAAGCCACGGTCCCGCTCAGCGTCTTCGAGTCGCTGCCCAAGACCGACCTGCACGTACACTTGGACGGTTCACTGCGCCTGCAAACCATCCTCGATCTAGCAAAACAAGACAACGTCACCCTTCCAGGCACGACGTTGGAGTCGCTGCACGAAGCCATTGGATGCGGCAAGAACTTCGGCTCACTCACCGAATACCTGCGTGGCTTCGCCATCACGCTCAGCGTCATGCAGACCGACGAGTCACTGGCTCGCATCGCCTACGAGTTGGCGGAAGACGCTCATCAAGAGAACGTTCGCTACATGGAGGTGCGTTACGCGCCCATGTTGCACACCCAACGTGGCCTACCCTTGTCACGAGTGGTGGAAGCCGTGCTCGAGGGTCTCACCAAGGCCCGCGAAGACTTCGGCATCAAGTCGAACGTGATCCTGTGCGGGATCCGCAACATCTCTCCGGAGAGCTCGATCCAGATGGCGGAGCTCGCCGTGGCGTACAAGGGTCGCGGCGTGGTCGGCTTCGACCTGGCTGGTGCCGAGGAAGATTACCCCGCCAATCGCCACATGGACGCGTTCAAGCTCGTCCGTGACAACAACATCAACTGCACCATTCACGCCGGAGAAGCTTATGGCCCCGCTTCGATTGCTCAGGCACTCCACGAGTGCGGCGCTCATCGCATCGGGCACGGTTGCCGGTTGATCGAAAACGGTGACCTACTGCACTACGTGAACGACCACCGCGTGCCGCTCGAGTGTTGTCCGTCGAGCAACGTCCAGACGGGAGCAGTGCGCGACTTCAAAACGCACCCGCTCAAGCTGTATTACGACCTCGGGTTGCGCGTGACGATCAACACCGACAATCGGCTGATCACGGACACTACCGTCTCACGCGAGTTGTGGCTGGCCCACACCAAGATCGGGCTGTCGTTCTCCGACATCCGCAACATAGTGCTGGCCGGCTTCAAGTCGACGTTCCTACCCTTTCACGAGAAGCGCGCATTGATGCGACGCGTGGCCGTCGAACTGGCGGAGTACAACGACTCGGGTGAACGCATTCGCCCGCCGCGTGACCACAACTCGCTCGTCAAGGCGGAGGCGGCCATCGAGCTCGTGTGAAGTCTATCGTGTGAAGTCTACGGCGCGACGTGGGCGCCCCCCGGCGCCTCAGCCTCGCCACTTGAGCACGACCAGGATGCACGGTCCGTGCGCGATTACCGAAATCCCGGCGGCACGGGCCTTCTCGATGGCGCCGTCGTGTTCTGCTCCCGGTTGAAACCAAAGGTGGCGTATGCCCAGACCGATGGCCTCGTCGACGACCTTGGCGCTGACCGACGGCGGGGTGATGATGGAGACGGCGTGAGGTACCTCGGGCAGCGCGCCGAGGGTGGGATAACACGTGGCGCCCTCCACCGAAGTAGCTCCCGGATTAACGGGGTACGCGGTGCGTCCTGCCTGCCAGTAGCAACGCAGCACCTGATTGCCGTATTTCTCGCGCGAAGCCGAAGCGCCGACGACCGCGAAGGGGCTGCCGTTGAGGAACGTTGAGATCGCATTGTCCGTTCGACTGTTATCCATGGAGGCCTTCTCGTGCTGGAGCCAGAGCAGAAGTTTGGACTCTAGCACCACACGGGTACGTTTTCCTCCCGTCGAATCGACCCATCGCGAACTGGAGGGTCGTGGGTAACCGCCACACCCGCCGGTTTGCGACACGAGGTGGGGAGGTTTTGTCGCCGCCCCTAGGCCCCTTTGCTATGAGGATGGGGTGTGCCGGCCGTTGGCTCGTCGTGCAACTGTCCGTAGAGGTGCCATGCGAATCGCTCGAAGCCGTTCACTGCTATCCATGCTCGCCGCGGCGCCCGTCGCCACGGGCTGCTTCCTGAGCGGGGATTACGAGGTCACCGATGAGACGGTGACGATCGGTGTGCCCGATACGACCGAGGAAGATACTTGGACACAGGACCAGCCTACGGGCGGAGCCACACCGCCGCCTCCCGTCCAACCATCGCCAGAACCACACGCGGCGACCACTACCCCGACGTCGGAGCCCAACGCGTCGTCCAGCGTCGTCCCATCGACGACGGGCGCGCCTTCATCCGCGCCCTCCACCGAGGCGCCCGAGTCCACCGCTGACGTCGGTAGTACGATCGGCGCGTCCTCGGACGTCGGGACCAGCGGAGGCGAAACGAGTGGCTGGACAAACTCCGACGACGGCTGGTGGCGCGACTCCTCCGATTGTGATCGTCAAGGGCCGGGGCCGGGTAACTGCCGCCAAGGCTGCGCAGCCGGTGAGGAGCAAGACCCACAGGGGCGTTGTTATTGGTTCAACGCCGGACAGGGGACGTGGAATCAAGCCAAGACCGTGTGCGCCAATCACGGCGAAGGTTGGTTCCCGATCACGATCCACGACGAAGACACCGACGAGTTCGTGTCTTCACGGCTCAACCGCATTGGTGAGACATGGCTCGGCGCGCAATATTCGATGGGCAAGTGGCGCTGGATCGACGACGAGACCGTGTTCTGGAACGGTACTGGCCCGGCAGGTTCCGCGATCGCAGGAGTCTTCGCCAAGTGGGGCACCAACGAACCGAGCGGCTCGCCGGGCGAGAATTGTGGGCGCGTCGAGTCGTTCAACAACGACATGCGCTGGGGTGACAGTGAATGTGGCGAAATCAAGTTGATCGCCTGCCAGGGTCCACCACCAGCCCAGTAGACCCTGGGAGTGTCTCCCCATGCCGCACCTGCGGCGGCACGGGGAGCCCTCACTAACGGCGTGCGCGGACGGCGCGTGCCAAGTCGCGGAGAACATCCGCCGTCGTCGCGACGTCGATGCAGCCGTCGGTCAGGCTCTGTCCACGAACGCGTTGCGCTAGGGGCGTAGCCGCCTGCTTGCCCGCTACCAGGTAACTCTCGAGCATCACACCGAGGATGGGTCCGCCTTCAGCCACTTGGGCGGCTACCTCTGCCGCGACACGCGGCTGGTTTCTGTAATCCTTCTGGCTGTTGGCATGGCTGCAGTCGATCATCAGACGGGGGTTGCTCGCGCCTCTCGAGAGCAACGACTCGTGAGCGGCGCGGACCGACTCACGGTCACTGTTCGGGCCTTTGGCGCCACCACGCAATACGACGTGCGTCGAGGCATTCCCGGCGCTAGTGACCAACTGCAACCGCCCATCCGGACACATCGACGGGAAGTGGTGCGACTCTCGTGCAGACAACATCGCATCGACGGCGACCTCGACGCTGCCGTCCGTGCTGTTCTTGAAGCCCACGGGAAGCGCCAAGCTCGACACCAATTGACGATGGACTTGGCTCTCGGTGGTGCGTGCCCCAACGGCTGCCCAACTCACCCACTCTCCGACGAAAGGGACGAACAGCGGGTCGAGCAGCTCTACGGCGCACGGCATTCCCATCGCCGAAAGCCGCTGCAGCAGGTCGACCCCAGAACGAAGTCCGTATTCGACGTCGTTCGATCCATCGACGTGTGGATCGCTGAACCACCCCTTCCAGCCCACCGTGGTGCGAGGCTTTTCGAAGTACGTACGCATGCAGATGAACAGCTCGTGCTCGGTCTCTTTCTGCAGCGCACTCAACGCCTCGGCGTAGTGCAACGCCGACGTCGGGTCGTCGATTGAACAGGGTCCAACGACGACCAACAAGCGCGAGTCGACGCCCGCGACGATGTCTCTCACGCGTGCTCGCGAGCGCTCGACTACTCGCGGGTCGCCGCGGCCCTCGGACGAAATGCCCGAAGGCGGAGTCAGACGTTGGGCGACGATACCGGGCGAACGAGTGGGATGCAGGCGCTGGTGAGTTGGTGCGCCGTCTATGGCAATGCTTGGGGAATTCATGAGAGACCTTTTCGTGGGCCCGAAAACGAAAAAACCCTACTCGCGGTGGCGAGTAGGGTCTTGTTTCAGGCGCTTACTGGTTGGTGGTTAGCTTTTCACTGGCTAATTTTGCCGTTCCAGGTGCGCAATCGTGCCCTCTCGCCGTGCTGAGCACGGATAGCTAAACCAATACCAAAAGCGGTTGGTAGCCGAGGACATCACCGTGAAGGCTAAAGCCGACGTCGCTTCCGCGCAACTGCAATTTGCGTCACGCACGAAACATTGTCGGTTCGGGTCCGGTGCGGCCGCGTTCAGAGGCGGATCGCTTCGCGCTCGCTCAGGTCCGTCAGCTCCCCGATCACACTGACGGCCTTTTCGACCGTGGGGTCGCCCGGTGGCGGCAGTTGGATCAGAAACCTCACGAACAGGTCGCCCGTGCGGTTCTGACGGCGGACCCCCTTCTCACGCAGGCGCACCTGCTGGCCACTCTTGGCCCCGGCGGGGACGCGGAGTGAGACATCACCATGGGGCGTGGGAACACGAACCTTGGTTCCGGTGTACGCTTCGGCGACGCTGATCGGGAGATCCAACGTCAAGTCCAGACCCTCACGCTTGAAATGAGGGTGTTCCTCGACGCGAATGGTCAGCAACAGGTCTCCCGCGGGGCCACCGCCGCGTCCAGGAGCGCCGCGACCCGGTACCCTTAACTTGTCACCATCACCGGCCCCGGGCGGGACACGCACCGTCACCTCGTCGTCGGCTCCGGGAACTTTGATTTTGATGTTCGTGCCTTCGATGGCCGACAGGAAATCCACCGTCACGTCGGCCGTAGCGTCGCGCCCGCGCGCTTGACCGCGCTGAGCAGCGCCGCGGAATACGTCACCGAACATGTCGCCGAAACCACCGAAGCCGCCCCCGCCGCCTTGACCGCCGAAGATGTCTTCCAGTGTTCCACCGCCAAACGGCGACTTGCCAGACCGGTAAGCACGCGCGACGTCGGCGCGGAAACCCTCGCGCAACCCCTCCTCGCCGAACTCGTCGTAGAGGGCGCGCTTCTTGTCGTCGCTCAGCACTTCGTGCGCCCGATTGACGGCCTTGAACTTCTTCTCGGCTTCGGCGTTACCCTGGTTTCGGTCGGGGTGGTATTTGACGGCGAGCTTCTTGTACGCCTTGCGGATTTCATCCGCCGACGCGCCCTTCGCTACGCCTAACTCTTTGTAATAGTCGGACATTTAGACCCCAAAACAGCGAACCCAAGGTAAGAGCGGTGGGGCGTGTGTTCAAGCCCCCAAGTGGTGTGATTTCGTCGCCCCGGCTGGCGCCACGGCGCGGTACGCCGCCGCCTCTACGCGGCTCTCGTTACGGGGCGATTTCGGACGCCCGAGCGGCGAAGGTGCGGGCCATTCTTCAACGATTTCGCCGGTTTGAGCTCGCGCCATGGCTCGGGCGGCACCCAATCCGGAAATCCGAACGCGCCGAGACCAGCCCGAGCCGCACCTCATCGCCGGTCCGGTTGACAGCGGACAACCAAAACATCCGAGGTCGCCGAAGGCTGGGCATCGGTGAAGTCCGTCGTCCAGTGCTGACGGCCAAAGCCGTAGTGCTCGAGCAGCAGCCGCATCTCCTGGGGAAAGAACTGGCGATGAGTTAACAGCAGCTCCCATGGCTCGGTCCCGTCGACGGGGGCGAAATGCAACCACGCCGACAGCACCTGACGCTGCGGTGAGTAGTGGAAGCGCTCCGCGTACCGCACGCGTTTGCCCGAGTCGGGGTCGATCAGAGAGCCGCCCTTGTACCAACGTTCGGGATCGACGGCGAGGTCGCGGACGCGCGGCGTGGCGTAGTCGAACAACAACTCGCCCCTGGGTTTCAGGTGGCGTTTGACGGTTTCGAAGAACCCGCGCACGTCGTCGGCCGTGTAGAGGTGAAGCACCGTGTTGAACGGCGCGATCACCCAACGGTACGTCGCGCCGAGATCGAGCGCGCGCATGTCCCCTTGTTCGACTTTCACGCGCCGCTGCACCGCGACCGGTTCGACTGCCAAACGCGCGCGCAGCGAATCGAGCATCTCCCGGCTGCTGTCCACGGCTGTAACGCGGATGCCAACACGGGCCAACGCCAGGGAAACGCGACCGCTCCCCGCGCCGAGTTCGAGCACTGGGCCCGGCTTCGCCGCAATCGTGTCGACGTAGAACTGAACGTCGGTGCGACGATTGCGGTAGATCTTGTCGTAATAGGCCGGGCGCGCGTAGAGCGACGTCGCTCCCAGCTCCAGCCGTGGCTTCAAACCCCTTGTGGGTTGGTTTCTTTGAGCCACTCTTTCACCACTTCATCGGTTTCGCGGTGAAAGTGAACTTTGCCGGCGGCGATTTCGCGCAGACTCGTCACCGAGTGTTTGTTGGTGGAGCGAACCAAGGCGTCTTGCCCCTTCATGAGCTGACGGGTGCGGCGCGCAGCCAACACCACGAGAGCAAAGCGGTTCTCTTCTTTTTCCAAGCAGTCTTCGACGGTTACACGTGCCATGATTTGAACCGACCGATCGGGTCGTGCGCCTCACACAACGCGAGCGCGCCCCTCGAGCGGTGGGGAGCGGAAGCTAGTCCATGTGGATCGGCTCTTGCAAGTCGCGCTGCGCACAAAAGCGAAGCGGGAGGGAAATGTCACTGCAAAGCCGAGGAAGTAACCTGCTCAGACGTTCAGTGACTCGACCCAATGAGGCACCTTGCCATAACGCCGCAGCAGCGCGCGATGTTGCCAGCGGTCGAACGCTCCTAGGTAACTCGTGAGGTCGAAACTGGGGTCGAGTTGCGAGAGCGCAAAGCCGACCGCCTCCAGAGTGCACAACAATCCGGGTTCACTTCCTCGGCGCAGGTGGTAACGGCTGGTGTGTTGACCGAGCTTCACGTGCGGCAGCGTCTGCAGGGAGACCTCTCGCCGCACGACCCGGCGCGATTGCGACCAGGTGCCGTCGGGAACGATCAGATTGGCCGAACGCCAGCGTTCGGCGCCGTCTCGCTCCAACAAATCGCTCAAAAGCACGGCGTCCACGCTTGGATAAAGCACCAACCCCGGGGTTCGATCCAACCCGTCGATGCACTCTTCGGCTCGTTGCCCTTGTTCGATATTCGGGGTGCCCCGCAGCAAGACCCGGCTGCTGTCCCCGAGCAACAAGGCCGCGAGCTTGGCCGTGTTCGTCGGCTTCTGCCACTCGCTGTGGTGCACCACGAACGTCGTCTTGGCGGTCGCGGGGGTGCGCGGCAACTCCGCGCAGATACACGCCTCCGGCAGTAATCCGCAACACTCACAACGCGCGGCTCGGTATCCTCGTCCTTTGGCCATGGGTAAAGTGGGCGGCACCTTAGACGCAACGACCAGTGGAAGCAACCGCCGATCCCTTCTGCGGCCGACTCGGCACGGAAACGCGCGCACATGTCTCACCAACCCTCGTCCGGCTCGGGGCCTCCACGAAACTCTGGCAAAAACCCGGCGAGACTCGCGCTGCGCGAGTGGGCGCGCCGTACCTCGCGTTTGGCGCCGTTCGAGCCAGGAGTTGGCGTGCCGTGCTCCGCCGGAGCTGGACGTTTCGCGCACGGCTTGGAGTGTTTTGCGGCCGGGCGGAGCCCCGAGCCGAACTTCCCCACGACGCGAAGGCTCGGGATAGAAGTGGCCGATGTTCTCTCGACCGTCCGCAATTGGCTTGGCCACCTTCAGTTTGGCCACCGCAGCATCGGCGCTCCCGAACGGTATTGCCAACAGCTCCTGCTCCGGATGCCATTCGGCAGATGTCGACTATGACGGCACTCTGGCTCTCGTCGCCAACGGCGAGCTGGCACCGGGAGTGGCGACGTCGTTCACTCTTCGCATCGAAGAATCCCACATGAGGAGCGCTGGCTTCTTCGTCTATTCTGCGGGTGTCGGCACCTTCACCGCGGGCAGCGGGAGCCGCGTGATGTCTGACGGCATCGTTCACTCGCGCCCAGCATCGGCCGACGATGGAGTGGTCGAGTTCGAGTTTTCTTGGACCCCACCCGAGCAGGCGAACGGGCTGGACATGTGGGTCTACGTAGTGGCCGCCGACGACAGTAGCTCCCAAACCGGAGACATCGCCGTCTCGGCGACGTTTCCGTTCGTCTGGGGCTGCGATGGTCTCACGCTGTACGAAGACATCGACGGCGATGGCTACGGCTCTGCCGACGGCGCGCGAAGCTTGGGTTGTGCCGCTCGCGAAGGGTGGTCGACGACGGGCACGGATTGCAACGATTTGTGGGTCAGCATTCATCCCGGCGCGACCGAAACCGCCAACCGCAAGGACGATGACTGCAATGGCGAAGTCGACGACGGCATCGTCATCAACACATGGTATGCCGACCGCGATGGCGATGGGTTCGGAGACGTCGGCACCGTCGTCGAAGCGCAGGACGCGCCGGAAGGTTACGTCGCCAACGGCGAGGATTGCAGCGCTCTCGAGCCAACGGTCTCACCGTTGGGGATCGAGACCTGCGACGGCGTCGACAACGACTGCAATCACGTCATCGACGACGGAGAGGGGGTGTACGTCACTTGCGGCGTGGGGATCTGCAGTCGTCGCTTGGAGACGTGCGACACGGAGTGTGTCCCCGGCACCCCTTTGGTCGAGATCTGCGATGGCCTCGACGATGACTGCGACGGTGAAGTCGACGAAGACGTGACGTGCCCCGACGGTTCACCGTGTGAGTCCGGCCGCTGCCCGGTGGTTGACGCGGACGCTGCAACGTCGGGGCTCGCTGCGTCCGCCGACGCAGCGGCTGAGGATGCGGCGACCACTTGGGCCGATCTCGGCACCTCCATCGAACGCGCCCACGTCGAGGACGCCGGTGCAACACCGACTGCTCCGAGCCGCGACGCGAGCGCGGCTGTAAACCACTCCACGCGCGACGCCTCGACGCAAACAGCCAAGCCACGCGCCATTAACATGGACGGCGAAGGTGGGGGCTGCACAGTCCGCAGGGCCGGCGACACGTCTTGGACTTGGCTGGCTTTTGTGTGCGTCGCTCTGGCGTTGCGCCGTCACACGGCTAGCGCTTTCCGCCGTGCTGACGGTCTACCTCGGCGCGCCTACGCTCGAACGCTCCGCTAAAAAGCGTTCCGCCATTGAACGCGCCCGGCACGCTCACCCGTCCCCAGCGTTACCATTGCGAATCGAGCCATTCACCCCGAGCCCGCAAAAAGTCCTTCATGACCTGGAGCTGAGCTTCCCAGGTATCACCTTCGGGAACGGAGAATATCCCGGTGGCCACGTCGCAAATCGGCCAGCGCTCGTAATCTCGAGAGACCGCGTTGCTCAACGGGGCGGCCGTGGATGCGATCAAGTTCTCCAGGTTTGCCTGTGAGAGGACGCCGGTTCGAAGCGTGCGCCAACGGGTACGCACCAGGTCGGCAAAGCTACCTTCCGCGATCAAACGCTGGAACCAGTCGTTGCTCCCGTTGCGGAACTCGTACGCCCAACCCACCGGGTTGTTGTTGCAGAAGGTCGTCCCGCCGTCTGCCAAGATCAGGTTGAAGTCCCAGAGTGGCCCGGCGACGATCTTTTGATCCCGTTCCTTGTAGAAGTACACGGACCGTGTATACGCGTCACCGTTGCGTAGCAACTCGTTGAGGATCAACGTGTCGACGAACGACGCTACATCGATGTAGTCGGCGTACGGACCCATGGGTGAGCGATGAATCGCGTCGTTGAAGGCGGTGATGTACTCCGTCAGGTATGCCTCCTGCGGAGCGTTCAACGTCGCGGGATCGACGACCTCGAGATCGGACCAGCACGTCGCGTCGCCGATCCCTCCACCACCTCCAAAACCCCCGCCGCCGCCACCACCGAACCCACCCCCACCGCAATCGACGGCAGGGAACTGCCCCGAGCCTTCGGTGGGACATTGCCCGAACGCGTGCTGAATCTCGGCCCCACCCGTACAAGTGATCATCGGCTCTTCGGCAGCGGCCCAATCGAACTTGAAGATGTAGCCCCCCGAGATCTTGTCCGGTTCCGTATCGTTTTCCTCGAGCTCCTTGAGGTTCAGGCGCCGCTTGCTGTTCTTGATGGTCTCGGCGACCATGTAGATGCCTTCGTAGTCCCCGGCCTCCAACGGTCCACCGTCTTGGTTGATGTAGACCTCGGCGAACTCGTATCGGGGAGCCGCGAGACCCAGCTGCATCCCTAGCTCGAACGCGAACGCATTGCGGATCAGGGAGCGATCCTCGTAGGGGCCGATGAGCGCCCAGTCCGATTCAGCAGGCATGCCCAAGAACGCCAGATCGAGATCCGAGTTGGTTTCGTCCCAAAACTCGACCTTGTACGGGGCCTTCTCGAAGCTCGCGGAGCTCTGGCCACGAACGTGATACCCGGCGCGGGCCGCGAGTGATGGCGCTTGTGATAACTTGGCGACACCATTGCTTGGCGCGATGGCGATGATGGCGGCATCTTGGGTAACCCAATCCCCACCCTCCTTCCGGTCGGGCTTGCCACCGCCGAAACCGTCTACGACGACGAGCGCCAAATCCGAACTCGCGTCGATGGCGCGTGCCACGAATACCGCTCCCGCTCCAGCCTCGAGCGGCGCCCCGCCTTCGAACGCCTGCGCCCTGACTCGAGTGCTCTCCGTTATGGTCAGGGGACCACTGTAAACCGGGGAGGCCAACGTCGGCGCGCTGCCGTCGAGCGTGTAGTGGATCTCGGCGGTAGCACTCTTACCGGTGAGCTCCACCGTGAGCTGCCCTTCGAACAAGCCGCCTGCAGGGCTGATCGACACGGCACTGGCTGGTGGCGGCTCTGGTGCGTCCGCGCTCGGTGAAGTGTCCGATTGTTTGGATGAGCAGGCACCTAATACTAACATCGGGGCACAAATCAACCCCAAGCGTCGAAGCGAAATCACCATTGGGTGTTAGTTTATCCGACTTCCAGTGCAGCGCCCAGCTTTCCACGCACCACTCAATTTCGCTGCCTCGCCGCGGTGCCGCAGCGCGAGCAGCCTCGAATAAACAGCCAACGGGTGCAACACCACGGCGGGTTGTGAATATACTCGGCGCATGCCAGCGCAGCCTTGGCCCGAGCCTACACGCCCCGCCCATCTCCCTACACGCGCCGTATGGGAGGCGGAGCACCACATCTGGCGCGTAGGTGACGACGACGACGAAGGCCGTTGGCACGGGCAGCAGTTCACTTATCGCAGCAACGGCACGTTGCAAGGCGAGTTCGTGTACGTCGCCGGTAAACCCGACGGCAAGTTCCGTCGGTTTCACCCCGATGGCAAGCTCTCTGTCGAAGGTGAGCACCGCATGGGCGAACCGATTGGCACGCACGTCACTTACCGATCACGTGAGGCCAACGATGAAGCGGTGCACGAGTGCTGCCTGCCACCGAACGCTTGGAAGCTGGAGACTCACTTCCCGGAGGACGGCCGCTTCTTGGAGGACTACTACGACGACACGGGCCGTCGCTTGCTACGCGACGGTTCCCCCCACCCCGAGCTACCCGTCGGCGTCTCACCAACGGCGCGCTTCGACGTGCAAAGGCCCGGGTGGGTCGAAGGGCGCTTCGAACGCGGCAAGCAACATGGCTGCTTCAACTACTGGACGGTGCGCGGCGCGCTGCAAGAAGTAGCGAACTTCAAGCAGGGACACCTCGACGGCCTAAGGGAGCGATTCCTCGACGACCGTTGCGTCGAACGCAAGATGTACAAGGCAGGCCAGCCCGACGGCTGTGCGTGGGAACTCGTGGCGGCCGCGCGCTTCGAAAACCCGGCCATCGCTGCGCACGAAGGTTTCTACGAACGAGGTACACCGTGCGGGAAGTGGCGCTATCTCGACGCAGCTGGACAGATAGTCGCCACCGTCGACCTGGGACCGGCCGAGTTGGAAGTGTCGCCCGACGACGCCGTACTGCGCACGATCACTCCTCAAGATACCCTAACGCTCGACCCCGCGCGCGAGCACGTCCGGCGCCTGCTCTATGCGGCTCATCACGATGACGAGGCGACGCTCCGGGCACAGGTGGCCCAGGTCCCGCAGCTGTTGCCACACGTCTCGGAGCAAATCGTGGCGCAGATTCGTTCCCAGAACCTCGAGGTGCCGCAACAGCTCGCCAAGCTGCTGCACTGGTTGATGCGTGGAGTGCGCGCCGAGCACGTGTTTCGCACCCTGAGCGCCATGTTCCTGCGTGACCCCGAGGTGAGCATGCAACTACTCGCGGTCGCGCTGCGATTGGCGCCGAACGAGCTCGAGACCAAGGCCGCCGAAGTGCTGATACTGACGGGCATGGGGTACGTTGACCTCGCACGCGCCAAAATCGCGAGTTTGGAGGCCTCGCACCCGAGAGAGGCTAGCGAGTTGGCGTTCAATCTGCGGGTGACGTTTCCGCAGTTCGACTATTGGCCGACGCGAGTCCCGATCGAGGGCGAGGTGTCGAAGGAGTTGCCGGCTTCCGTCGGACAAGACGTCGAACAGCTGCGAGGCGCCCTCGCCAAGGCCGCCGTCCGCCTGGGCTTGGTGCGGCGTGCACTCGAAGACCACCGCGCGAAGCACTCGCAGAGCGCGTTTGCGCTGCCACCCGATCTGTCTCACTGGACGCTACCCGAGCCGCCCACCCTCGAGGACTTCTCCTTCGAGACAGAGGTCGAAGACGCCGCCGAGCAGCCAGACACGGTGCGAGTCCAAGAGACGTTGGACCTCCGCGGCTTCAGCCTGACCGAGCTCATGTTCCAGGCGCGCACGGAATGGACCACGCTGTGTTGGTTGCACTTCGCCTGCGGTGGGACGGCCGACGCGGTTGGACGGCTCGAGCTGCCGGCGCGCGTCGTCGACCAACCGCAATTTGCCGCAGCGTTGGCCCAGGCGTTTCAGGAACTGTACCGGGTTACCGACCAACTGCGGACCTCCGGCATCCGTTCGCGCAATCAAGGTCTGGCAGAGTGCGCCTGGGAGGGATGCCGCGTCTCGGAGCTGAGCAGAGGCCTGCTCTTGCAGACGTACGCGGAGTTCCGTGAGCGGCGGGCCGCCTTGTACTTCGCCGCCGACGCCACCTGTCGCTCGGTGTGGCAAGACGACCTCCGGGCCACTTGACGTGGCCGTGGCGCGGGCGCCACCACAGGGGCAGACTTGCACGGGAGATCGCGCCGCAGCGGATTGCGGACCATTTCAGCGACGTTACGCGTCGTCGACCATTGCGCCTGCGAGACATCGCCCAATGGAGGGGACATGTCTCTCATGTCTCGCCCACGCCGTGCCAGTACCTCGTTGCGCCAAAAGTCTAGGCTGCCGCAGCTTCTGAGCTCCCTCGCGCTCGCGTCAGCAGTGACGGTCGCCTACGCCAAACCGTCACACGCCGATACCATCATCGGCGTTCAAGGTAACGTGAACTCCCTGAGCGAACCCTCACGCGACGGCACGGGCGTCGGCATCGACGTGCTAGTTGGAAGACGCTTGGACTTGACCCTGTTGACGGTGGGAACGGAGTTGAGTTTGGGCACGCATACATTCGCGGGTGCAGACGATGCGACGGCCTATCGCGCTCTCGTAGGCGCCAACCTGGGCATTGGTTCGATCATCAGGCCCAGCGTGTTCGGCCACATCGGTGTTGGCCACATTGCCGTCGATCCCGACGCCGTCCCGGACCAGACGCGGACCAGCCTCGCCGGCGATGTCGGCGTTGCTCTGGACTTCACCTTGTTGCCGCTGATCGACATCGGTGTCCAAGGGTCGTACAACGCGATCAGCGGCACGTCGAACACGGACGCGTTCCGGTGGCTGCAGGCTGGCGTTCACGCGACGTTGGTGTTGTGAGCCGCCCCGTCTCACCACGGTGGGAGTGAGCCGCACCTCGGCTAGAGGTGCTGGGCCCACCCCCTCAATCCGATTCGATCACTTACCGAGGTGCTGGAGCACGAGCGGCAGTGCGTCGGGGGTTACCGAGATGGTGTCGATCCCCACGTCGGCGAGGAACCGCGCGAACTCGGGATGGTCGCTCGGCGCCTGACCGCAAATCCCGACCTTGCGCCCCTTGGCGTGAGCACGCTCGATGACCATCGCGATGAGTTGCTTGACGCCCGGATCTTGTTCATCGAAGATGTGAGACAAGAGTTCGGAGTCGCGGTCCACCCCGAGGGCCAGCTGCGTGAGGTCGTTCGACCCGATCGAGAATCCGTCGAACAGGTCGGAGAACTCGGAGGCCAATATCACGTTGTTGGGGATCTCGCACATCACGTAGACTTCCAGCCCATTGCCCCCGCGCGGCAGGCCCGAGGCCGCCATCGCTTCCAATACGCGTTTGCCCTCGGTGAGCGTCCGGCAGAACGGAATCATCACCTTGACGTTGGTGAGCCCGAGCTCGTTACGCACTCGCGCGATGGCGCGGCACTCGAGAGCAAATGCCTCCTTGTAACGGTCGTCGTAATAACGAGACGCGCCGCGGAAACCGATCATGGGGTTGTGCTCTACGGGTTCGAACGTCTCGCCACCGAGCAGGCCGGCATATTCGTTGGTCTTGAAGTCGCTGAACCGTACGATCACGGGTCGCGGATAGAAGGCGGCAGCGATCTGAGCCACACCGCTGGCCAACCGTTCGATGAAGAACTCGGCTGGGGAGTTGTAACCCGCCACTTTGGCCTGGATCTTCGCGTTCGTCGCGGCGTCCGGAACTCGTTCGGGGTGTAGCAGCGCCATCGGGTGAACACCGATCCAACTGTTGATGACGAATTCGATCCGGGCTAATCCAACACCAGCACTTGGGAGCCGGCCGGCGTTGAAGGCCAGCTCGGGGTTTCCGACGTTCAACATCACAGGTACGCTCGGGGCCGGCAGCTTGGCCACGTCTACGGTTTGCCGCTCGAAGGGAACGATCCCGGCGTACACCTTGCCTTCATCGCCTTCGGCACAGCTCACCGTTACGGTCTGCCCCGTTTGCAGCGTCTGGGTACCAGTCAGGGTGCCGACCACGCACGGGATGCCGAGCTCACGTGAGACAATTGCGGCGTGACACGTACGACCCCCTTGGTTGGTGACGACGGCGCTGGCGCGCTGTAGAACCGGCTCCCAGTCGGGATCGGTCATTTCGGCGACCAGGACCTCACCGGGCTGAAACTTGGACAACTCGTCGACTCCGTGAATCACGCGCACGACGCCCGTGCCGACCTTGGCCCCCACGCTCTTTCCTACGACCAGCGGTTTGCCGGCCTTGCCGCCCATCCGGAAGAACTCGAACTTGCCTTCACCTTCGTTCGAGTGAACCGTCTCTGGACGCGCCTGCACGATGTAGAGCCGCCCCGTGTTGCCATCTTTCGCCCATTCGATGTCCATGGGTGTGGGGCGGTTCGAGACCGCGCTGTAGTGGGCCTCGATCTTGGCGGCCCAACGAGCGAGCTCCAACACCTCGGGATTGCTGAGCACGAAGGTCTGACGTTGTTCGCGAGACACGCGACGTTGGGCTACGCGTTTGGTGCCGCCTTGCGCGTAGACGAGCTTGACCGCCTTCTCACCGAGGTCTCGCCGCACGATCGCTGGAAACCCCGCCGCCAAGGTCGGCTTGTGCACGAGGAACTCGTCGGGGTTGACCTGACCTTGAACCACGGTCTCGCCCAAGCCCCAAGCGCCGGTGATCAGAATGACATCGCGACAGCCGCTCTCGGTGTCCAACGTGAATATTACACCTGCAGCGCCGATATCGCTGCGCACCATCTTCTGAACGCCAACGGACAACGCGACGTCGCGGTGGCGGAACCCACGCTCGGCGCGGTACACGATGGCGCGGTCGGTAAACAGCGACGCCATGCAATCGGCGACGGCGCGCAGCAAGTCGGGCACCCCGTGTACGTTCAAATACGTCTCTTGTTGGCCGGCGAAAGATGCCGTCGGCAAATCTTCCGCTGTCGCGCTCGATCGCACCGCCACGTCCGTCGCCATCTCGCCGCTCTGCTGAGACAACTGCCGGTAGGCTACGCCCAACTCTTCGACGACTTCGGGCGGCAACGGGGCCTGCCTTATCAATTGACGAATCTCGGCGCCGACCTTCGCGAGTGCCGCGACGTCGCTCACCTGGAGCGCGTCGAGCTTGCGGTAGATCTCCTCGGCAATGCCGGCTCGCTCGAGGTGCAGGCGGTAGCCGTCGGCAGTGATCGCGAAGCCGTCGGGCACGGCGATCCCCAATTTCGAGAGGTTTTGAACCATCTCGCCAAGTGAGGCGTTCTTGCCGCCAACGCTCGGTACGTCACGAATCGAGAGGTCGCGGAACGGGATTACGTAGGGTTTCTGGGTGCGGGTGCTCATGGTGTGCGCCTTCGGGGTAACGAGGTCCAGGTAGGCCCCGCCCCTTTGCAAAGGGCGTGCGCGATGTGAAACCGACGGAAACGGCGCGTGTGGACCGTTGACTCGCCGGGGTCCGGCGCACGATGTGCGGGCCCACTGGCGTGGTCCGCAGCAATTGCGCATAAGTCAGACTGGGCGCAGCTCTGACCCGCGCTTGGTCATCGGGCGGCCCCGAACGGGTTCTGGCTCACCGCCGCCGAACAGTGGGGCGTGAGGCCCACACAATCCTGTAAAAGGACCGCATGAGCGAGACCCAGGATCCCCTGGCGACACCTTGGGCGTCCGAGTCAGACGCGGTCGCGAACGCACTTCACGTCGAAGTTGCGCGTGGCCTCGATCCACGAGAAGTCGCCGCACGCCGCGCGCGATACGGGCCAAACGAGATCGGCACTGCCAAACCAGTCCCCCGTTGGCGGAAGTTTTTGCGCGAGTTCCGCGACCCGCTGGTGTACTTGCTGTTGGGCTCGGTCGTCGTCTCGACAGGAGCATGGGCCGTCGAAGGGGCGCGAGGTACCCCCGTAGAGGCAGTCGTAATCCTGGCGATTGTCCTCGCCAACGCGGTCTTGGGCTTCGTCCAAGAAGACCGAGCCGAACGTGCGGTTGCCGCCCTCCAGAAACTCGCAGCAACGACAGCAAGCGTCGTGCGCGGTGGGCAAGTAACGCGTATCGAATCGCGCGAGGTGGTGCCAGGGGACGTTCTGGTGCTCAACGAAGGTGACGCCATCCCGGCCGATGCCCGCCTCGTTCACTGCGCCAACCTCAAGGTCAACGAAGCATCACTCACCGGCGAGAGTGAACCCGCGCTCAAACAGACGCAATCGCTACCACTCGACACCCCGCTCGCGGACCGTCTCAACCTCGTCTTCAAAGGCACCGCAGTCGCGAGCGGCGTTGCGCGCGCCGTGGTCGTGCACACGGGGACCGCGACGGAAGTGGGTCACATCGCCCGACTCCTGGAAAACACGCGCGAAGAACGCAGCCCGATCGAACGCGAGATCGAACGCGTCGGCAAAACGCTGGGCATCGGGGTGCTCGTGGTGGCAGTCCTGGTCGTGGTAACCGTGTGGTTGACGGCGCCTCCTACGAACGTCCACGAAGCGATCGGAGTGCTCTTGTTGGGCGTCTCCTTGGCGGTAGCCGCGGTGCCTGAAGGGTTACCAGCAGTGTTGTCCGTCGTGCTCGCTATCGGCGTTCAGCGCATGGCCAAACAGCGGGCCATCGTGAAGAAGTTGTCGTCCGTCGAAACGCTCGGTTCCACGACCGTGATTTGCTCGGACAAGACGGGGACGCTCACTTGCAACGAGATGACCGTGCAGCGTCTCGTGACATGCTCTGGAACCGTGGTCGTAAGTGGCGTAGGTTACGCACCAGAGGGTGCTTTGACGCGCGAAGACGGCGCGGCACCGGACGGCGCGCTGGCCGCCGAGGTGGAGTTGTTGTTGCGCTACGGCGCGCTCGCCAACAACGCGGAGCTCAACCACACGGGCTCGGAGTGGTCGATCCAGGGTGACCCGACGGAAGCCGCGCTGCTGGTTGCCAAACGCAAGTGGCGCCGGTCGGTCTCGGAGGATGCCATCCGAATCGGCGAGATTCCATTCACCTCCGACCGTAAACTGATGAGTGTGGTCGTCGAGCACGGAGGGCGCGCCTGGCTCGTGACCAAAGGCGCGCCGGACGTGTTGTTGACGTTCACCACCGAAGAACAAGTCGGCAGCGGCGTGCAGGCGCTGACTCAGGAGCGAACGAGTCTCATCCTGTCTCAAGTGAACCTCTTGTCGGATCAAGCGCTGCGTCCGCTGGCGGTGGCGTACAGGTACTTGACCCCCGAAGAATACCGCCAATGCAAGGACCCAACGCAGCCGGGCCTTGCCCCCTCCCTGGAGCAGAACCTGGTGTACGTGGGGTTGGTCGGTATGCTCGATCCGCCGCGCGCCGAAGCAGCAGCGGCGATCGCCGAAGCCCGAGGCGCCGGCATTCGAACGGTGATGATCACGGGAGATCACCCACGAACCGCCGCGCGCATCGCCGAGCAACTCGGCTTGACGACGACACACGTAGTCACCGGGCAGGAGCTCGAGCGGTTGCCGCAAGAAGCACTGCAAGAGGAGGTCGCGCGCGCGTCCGTCTACGCCCGCGTGGCGCCGGAGCACAAGTTGCGGATCGTCACCGCGCTGCAAGCACACGGACAAGTGGTGGCGATGACCGGCGACGGCGTCAACGACGCTCCGGCGCTGAAGGCCGCCGACATCGGGATCGCCATGGGCATCACCGGCACGGACGTCTCGAAAGAGTCAGCCAAGATGATCTTAGCCGACGACAACTTCGCGACGATAATCTCCGCCGTTCGCGAAGGTCGACTGATCTTCCACAACATCAGCGGCTTCTTGCGTTACTTGCTCTCCTCGAACACCGGCGAGGTGTTCACCGTATTCTTTGGGGTGCTTGCCGCGCATTGGCTGGGATTGGTAACGCCCGGGGGCGATCACATCTCACCACTCCTCGCAACGCAGATTTTGTGGATCAACCTGCTGACGGACGCAGCTCCGGCGCTCGCGCTGGGCATCGACCAAGCCGCGAGCAACCTCATGGCGCGGCCACCTCGGTCGCCACGGTCGCGCATCATCGACGGCTCGATGTTGGGCTCGGTCGTGTTTTCGGGTGCAATCATGGCCACCTGTACCTTGACGACCCTCGACGCGCTGCTGCCCGGTGGCTTCATCGAGGGCACACGCAGCGTCTCCGAGGCACGCAGCGCAGCGTTCACCGTGCTGGTGTTGACCCAGCTTTTCAACTGCCTGAACTCACGTTCTCACACGACCAGCGCGTTCGTCGGGCTGTTCACGAACCCCTGGTTGTGGGCGGCACTGCTGACCTCCCTCGTGCTGCAGGTGCTCGTCATCCACCACCCTTGGCTCAACCACGCGTTCCAAACCACGCCTCTGTCGATGAGCGACTGGGGCATGTGCTCATTGGCGGCGAGCTTGGTGTTGGTTGGAGGTGAAGCTCGCAAATTCGTATCGCGGCGTTTCAGGCCCCTGCGAGTGATTCAGGCGTGAGCTGCCTTACCGAGGTTGTCGGCCAACGCTTGCGACAGCTCGTGGGGGGTCAACCTCGTGTATTCGACGGTTTGCCAGACCGGTTGCACCTTTCGGCAGTTTCGGCTCAAGGCGTCGGCAAGCAGCGACTGCATCGAGTGCGTCACACACACGACGACGCGACTCGGCGCATGGACGAGATCGGCGAGCGTCACCGCGATGTGCTTGGCGAAACGGCGCCGCTCTTCGACGTCATGGTCATGCCGATGATCGTCGAAGGTGTGGTAACCCCCGCCGCCGATCGTGCTGCGAGGCATCGAATCCGAGTAGCGCTGCGACTCGGGGAGGCGTGCTTCGGGCCGAACCAGACTGCTAACCTCCGTCAACGACGGCAACCCGCGAGGCGACTCGCCGTCCACTTGAAAAACCCGCGCCGTCGAGGCGTCCACGGTCAAAACGAATGTGGGATTGGACATGTGAGGCCGTGTAGCAACGAACGTGCCGTTGGCAGGGCCGGTGGGGAAGACGGCCCTTCAGCTCCAGCCTCAGGATTGCCACCCATCCCCAGCACCCTCGCGTTAAGCCTTCGAAAGTAGGCCGGATTCGCGAGAACCGGACCGGAGCGTACATGGAAGTACGTGAGGACCGGAAGCACAGCAATTCCAAGTAGTTTCGAAGGATCGCCGCGAGTGATGAAGGCGACGTGATGAGTCTTCAGGCTCCAGCTGCTCAGTGACATGCGTGACTTTTCCGCGCACCGTGCAACCCTTGCGTGCAGTTTGTTTGCCTGGCGCCAGAAACGCCGATGATAAAGACCGTCTCGGAAACTGACCTAAACCCACGGTTCGGCTGTGTTGACCTTACCGCGATTGCCGCCGCTCCAGGTGTGAGGGCGTCCGAATCGCTACTTGTGCGGAAAACTATCAGCCGGTGGAACTGCTACAGTGCAGCGTTCGGTTCGACTGATCCGAACACTGGGGTTAGTCGGCCTAGATCTACATCCCGAACTTCGATCGATGAGCGCTCAATCCACCCCACTTTCCATCGCCGTTCACGGGGGCGCGGGAGCCGTAACTCGCGGGACCATCACTCCCGAGACCGAACGTGAGTATCACAGGGCGCTCGAGCAAGCGCTCTCGGCCGGCCACGAGGTGCTCACCCGTGGCGGTACGAGTTTGGACGCCGTCGTCGCGGCGGTGATCTCGCTCGAAGACTGCCCGTTGTTCAACGCCGGTCGTGGTTCGGTCCTCAGCTACGACGGCACCGTGTTAACGGATGCGTCCGTGATGGCGGGCCACGATCTCTCGAGTGGCGCCGTCACCAACGTCGAGGGCGTCAAGAACCCCGTCGAGTTGGCGCGTTTGGTGATGACGTCACCCCACGTATTGTTGAGCGGAGCCGGCGCGGTGGAGTTTGCCCGAAGTCACGGCGTCGCGTTCGAGGCGAGTGACTATTTCGTGACGGAAGCTCGCCGCCAAGAGTGGGCCGCGGCTCGTGGTCTCCTCACGGGCTCCGCAACAACGCCGATCGGCGTGGGCACGGTGGGCGCGGTCGCGCTCGATCGGTCGGGGAACGTCGCGGCGGCGACCTCGACCGGCGGGATGATCCTCAAACGTTGGGGAAGAATCGGCGACTCGCCGATCATCGGCGCCGGGACCTACGCCGACAATCGTGCAGCCGCCGTCTCTGCAACCGGTCACGGTGAGATGTTCCTCCGCGTCGCAGCTGCACACGATGTGTGCGCCAAGCTCCGCTATCTCGGACTAGACCTCACGTCAGCGTGCCGCGCAGTGCTCGCCGAGGTTGCCGCGTTGGGTGGCAACGGCGGATTGATCGCCATCAGTCCTCGGGGCGACGTGGTGATGGAGTTCAACTCCGACGGCATGTATCGCGGCCAGATCGGCCCAGACGGCCAATTGTATACACGGATTTGGGACTGAATCGCCAAAGCTCGCCTGGTCGGTGCTTCTCCAACACCGCCATCGATGGACAGTTGGCCAAAACTGCCCCTCGGGCACCCGCACCTGTTGCGCTTGGCCCCTGCTAGGATACGTTCGGCGCGCATCCGCCCGTCACCGGTCCCGTCGGTGACCCGCCGGCAGCCACCTCGAGCCACCCACATGTCCCATAGCTCTCCCCCGGCGGGGTCCAACCTCGCGTCCGCATCTGGACCTGCGCGCCCTCGCCTCTCTGCCCACGCGTACGCGCTGGGTGAACGCATCGACACCCGCGGGCTCGTGGGTGAACGCTCGCTGTCGGGCTGCATCCCACTTTCCACGCGCCAGGGCACGGCGCTCGTATTTCGCTTCGGTTGCGTCGTCTTCTTCAACACGCCCAAAGAACAACACGGCGATCTGCTGAGCCAATTGAAACCCAACATCGTCGGCGCGTTCACTGACATCGCCGAAGAAACAGCGGAATTTCTACTCGCATCCGGTGAGCCCACGCGAGTCGGCGAAGACGGCCTGTTGCTAGGCTCTCAGGACCTCGAGACCCTCTACACCATCGGCGACGTGCTCGCCAAAAGCGTTGCCCTCGAGTACTACGAGCGACGCATCGCTACCGCCTTCGATAACCTAGAGCCACTCACGCTCGCCCTAGCAACCACCGGCGTGACCGTGGAGCGTTCCAAAACCCTAGTCCAACACATCGCCCAAGGCCTCCTCGCCGAACATCGCCTAACGGGACGCGTCGAAGTCGCCGAAAAACCCGACCTATTGTGGGACCGCGCGGACCTCGAGCGCGTCCACACTTGGTTGGTCCGCGAGTACGAGATCAAAGACCGCCAACTAGCCCTCGACCGCAAGTTAGCCCTCGTCTCCCGCACCGCCCAAGTCCTCCTCGACCTCCTCAACGTCCGCCGCAGCCTCCGCGTCGAATGGTACATCGTATTCCTCATCATCGTAGAGGTCGTCTTGATGTTAGTCCTCCGCGAGTAACCACCGTCTCCCCAAATACCCGCCCCCTCACCGTCCGCACACTCTCCATAACCCAGCACGCCGTCAGCCCGTGCGCGCGCCCCCTCACCGTCCGCACCCCCTCCGCTCTTCCACCCCGCACGGCGTCAGCCCGTGCGCTCCGCACCTCACCGTCCGCACACTCTCGTTAACCCAGAACGGCGTCAGCCCGTGCGCTCCGCACCCGCCGTCCGCACACTCTCGTTACCACAGCACGGCGTCAGCCCGTGCGCTCCGCACCTCACCGTCCGCACCCCTCCGCCCCCCCGAACCCCGCCGGTCTAACTGAGGGCGGCAGGGCGAGACCAAGCGAGGTCAGCGGCGCGTCGCCCGCAGCCTACTCCTGTAGGCGAGGACGCACGACGCTGAGATCGCGCCGGTATCGCCCTGCCGCCCCAGTTAGACGAGGAAGGTTGATTCGTCTACACCCATCATCAAGTTCAAGCACTGCACGGCGGCTCCCGACGCGCCTTTGCCCAAGTTGTCGAAGCGTACGCACACCATGCTGCGATGTTCATCGCCGAAGACGAACAGCTGAGCCCGGTTGGTGCCGTTACACGCCGTTGGGTCGAGGTAACCGTGGTCGATCGCCGGCTGCGCCTCGTACGGCATCACCTCGACGAATCGAGCCCCCGCGTAATGCTCGGCGTACAGTTCACGGAGCTGAGCGGCAGACGCCGGCCGAGCTAGTAGCCGTGAATAAACGGGCACCGACACGATCATACCACTGAAATAAGTAAACACCACCGGCTGAAAAATGGGCAGCGACAACAACCCGCACGACGCCTGCATCTCGGGCAGATGCTTGTGCGCCATGCTGAGCGCGTACGGCCGCGCGCCGCGCGTGCGCAAGGTAGCTTTGGGATCCTCCCACGTGCCGATCATCTGCTTGCCACCGCCGGAGTAGCCGGTCAGCGACTGGCACGTCACCGGATAATCGCGCCCCATCACGCCTCGCGAGACGAGCGGGTACACCGCCAGCGCGAACCCCGACGCGTGACAGCCCGGGACCGCGACGCGGCGCGACGTCTGGATCGCGGCGCGGTGCTGGTGAGACAGCTCCGGGATGCCGTAAGCCCACTCCGGGTGGGTGCGGTGCGCCGTCGACGCGTCGATGATCTTGGTGCGCGTATTGCCGGACTGGACGAGGCCGACGCTCTCTTTCGCCGCGTCGTCCGGAAGGCACAAGATGACGTAGTCGGCCTCGTTGATGAGCCTAGCGCGCTCCTTCGCGTCTTTGCGTAGGGACTCGTCGATCGACAGCAGTGTCAGATCGGAACGGCGCTCGAGGTGCTCTTGGATCTTGAGACCGGTGGTGCCTACTTGGCCGTCGACGAAAACTCGCGCTGTCATGCGAGCACATTACTCGACTGGACGTGCCGTTTCTAGAGGTTTCGTGACCCCTCGCCGCGCCCGGAGGTGCCGCCCAGGTCGACCACCCATGCGCCAAGGATGCGCCCTACGACTCGCCTCGCTAGGTTTACCCAAGACCCACAACGATCCAACACGACGCCGTCGGCGCTCGCCACCAAACCCCCGCTGTCAATCAACACGCGATCCGCGTCGTGTTCGAGCACGATCTCGAGGTCGAACTCGTGGGACCACGTCTCACGCACGATACCGGCCAGCTTGCGAGTGTTGGACACCGGCGAGTCGAGCGCGAAGCAAACGCGCTCGATACCGATGGCATGCAGTTCCTCTCCGATGGCTAGCAACGCGGGTCGCGTCTCTTCCACGCGTCGATAGTTGCCATGCACGCTAGCCAAGTCTCTTGCGCAGCCGTCCCTGCCCAGCAGTACGACGCCGCCGCCCAACGCGACCTCGATCGTCAAGAGCACGTTGAGTCCGTCGATCCAAAGCGGTTGCCCCGCACACGTCGACCTCTGCTTGTCGAGCCGACGCTGCAGCGCGGCGTCGGAGCAGCTACAGCGCATGACGGCGTCGCGTTGACGCAGCACGAGGTCGTGCCTGTCGCCGACCAACTTCAACGCCGAGGGGTTGGCATAGCCACGGCTGAGCAGCCAGCTCAGTTCACTCGTTGCGGTCTGCAGTACGGGCTCACGGTCCGACCGAAACAGCTCGGCGTCTTTGGGGTGAGCGCCACGATGCGTCCGTGAATCCGACACACGACCGTGCTGCCTCAATCGCCCGCGCGCCGTCAAGCGGCCCGATCCGTCCAAGCCACGTTTGGGTTGGCCTCCGCTTGGGCAAGCCCTGCGCTCCGGCGGCTCGCTACCGGCCTGCGGCCGGTTACGCTCGCCCTACGCGCGTGGTTGTCCTCAACTACATCGCAAGTGGAGCAAAATACGCCGCAATTTGCCCCGGCGCCGCCGAATGTTGCGCAACAAACCGGCGGTCGCAAGCCGCGTTTCCTGCTACGGATCGGACATGGCGTCCACTCTTCGCACCAACACGTTCGGCTTGTTCCTCGGCACGGTTCTCGGCGCGACGCTCGCGGCTTGCACTCAGAACCTGGAGCCCGAAACGCCCACCGAAGAGTTCCGGCGCCGCGAGCCGGCGTGGATCTCGGGGCAAGTCATGGGCGTCGATCAGGTGCCCATCGACCAATACAACGACTCCACCGTGCACGTCATCGTCACCACCGAAGGTGAACAGAAGGTGCGGCTCGCGCTCGGTCCGGGTTGGTACATGGACGAGAACGGGTTAACTTTCGCACCGCAACAGCACATCCAATTTCAGGGCCAACCCGACCCGAACGGTACGTACGTCGCACGTTCCGTACGTAGCGGCGACCGCACCATCGAGCTCCGAAATCCGGACGGTTCGCCGCGCTGGCCAAACAAAACCGCGCCCGGCGGTTCGGCACCTCCCGCGGCACCAATCCCGCAACCGTCCGAGCCAGTGGCGCCCGTAGCCGAGCCCCCGCCTGGGCCGCCAGTAGCTCCCGCGCCCACCGCTCAGTGACGGTCCGCGCGCGCTCCAACCAAACGCCTTGTTTTTCCGGCGAGCCCATCGTACCGGAGCCGCGATGGATGCGGTATTGCCTCTAACGACTCGGGATTTGGAGCGTTTTTCGATCCTGTGGGCGTCCCTGGAGCGATACGTCTCGGGTCTCGGCACGTTGTGGATCGTCGTGCCCGACAGTCAACACGCCGCGATCAGCGACGCGTTGCCCCGCAGTGGCAGCCAGGGCTGCACCGTACGCGTGGAGTCGGAGCTCGACTTCCTGCCGACGTTGCGAGCATTCCCAAAGACGGGCGGATGGTATCGCCAGATGTTGCTCAAGCTCCAAGCCTCGCTGCGCGTGGAGTCCGAGTTTTATCTGACGCTCGATGCCGACGTCGTCGCGTGCCGTCCGGTTAACCTCGAGACGTTATGCGCAAGCGGCAAGGCGCCGTGCCACGTCGACCACGCGGATCTCCACCCGAAGTGGTACCGGGCTGCAGCCGACATCCTCGGCGCCAAGTTACCGCGGTCTGCGATCTCTCACGGCGTGACAACAGCCCTGCTCCACGCCCCCACGGTGCAAACCATGCTCGGCGTGCTCTCTCGTCGCTGGGAGCGCGGCGAATACGGCGCGGGCTTGCGCGGTCTCAAGCAACGACTCGGTAAGCTGCATACCTGGTTCTACCGCTCCAAGAGCGCTTCGGACGCAGCGTTGGCGGGCTGGTGTGCCTACCTGTGCTGCTCGCGGCCTTGGGCCGAATACGCCTTGTACTTCTCGTACCTCGAGCAAAGCGGCCAATTCGGGCAGCACTTCGCCGAAGGCACGGAAGGTTTGTACAGTGTCGGCGGGTCGGTTTGGCACGCGGAGTCGTTCGCCAAGTGGGATCCCGCGCCGTTGTTCGCGGGAGCAGGCGCGCCTTACTTCGCCGTGATCCAATCGAACGCATTCCTGCCCGTCGATGACGTCAAGGAGCGCCTTCGGGGTTACCTGTTTTAGCAACGGCGCCACGAGCCGTGCACTAGCGTACCGGTTCAGTGCGTGAGCTGCGTAGACGCTCGTGCGCACGATACCAGGTCACTACATCTCGAAATATCGATCCTACTGATAACGTGCGCTTGGGTTGCGAAAGGTCACTCTAGCAATGCGCACCCAAACGAGGACAGGTGTCGATGCATGAGCTTTTCAGCTGATTACCTGTCACATCTACGCGTATATGCGCCGCACCATGAAATCGATCAGCCTCTTCGCAGTGAGCACCGCCCTGCTCGGCTCAGCAACACTTGCATGTTCCACCGGAACCGGAGAACCACTCAGCGGTCAACAGACCTTGGGCGGCGTCCCAACGAGTGCTAACCCGGGCCTACCACCCGCAGGCACGACCCCGGTAACCCCCGGTACCGTCGCGCCCGGCCCCACGTCACCAGCTACGACGACGCCGGGCTCGACGACTCCTCCGGCGGGCACGGAGCCCGTCACCCCGCCCGCGTCGGTAGAGGGGCGCTTCGGGATGCCGGTAATGGGTGGTTCGGGCCAATCCAGCAATCGCTGGCACAAGACCGACGTCACCCGCGACGGCAAGAACTATTACCTCATGGCCAATGGCTGGGGGCCCGAGTTCGAGTCGCAAACGCTGGCTTGGGACGGCACGTCCTTCACGGTTCAAGAACTGCTGGGGTCGCAAGGCGAGAACTACGAGCCCGCCACCTATCCTACGGTATTCTGCGGCGTGTATTCAGATGCGGTGTCCAAGGAGTGCGGGTTGCCCGCCGCTCTCGACACGATCACGAGCTTGAAAACCGGATGGAGCTGGAAGCCAGCAGCAGCCGGGAGCAACGAGGAATACAACGCGGCCTACGACATCTGGCTCGGCACTGGTCCCGCGCGAGCCGACTTCTCCGGCTTCTTCATGGTGTGGCTGCGTGAGCCCAACGGACAGCAACCCGCCGGCTCGCGCAAGGAGGAGGCTGTGACGGTGCCGAACGTCCCCGGCGTGTGGGATATCTGGACGGGTGAAGTCAATGGCGCGCCCATCATCAACTACGTGAGGGCCGAGGGTGACGACACCTTGTCGCTCGAGTTCGAAGTGTTGGACTTCTTGGACCACGCGCAAGCCAGCGGGTACGAGCTCCCAGGTACACACGTGTTGAGCGTCGCCGTCGGGTTCGAAATCTGGAATGGCCCAGTCACCGACCTCGTGAGCAACGACTTCTACGTCGACGTGCAGTGACGACTTTGGCGCAGGGTCTCGTCCGCCGATGCGGGCTCGAGACCCTGACTCAAAGACGCGCGCGGTTAATCGGCGCGCTCGAGGACGTCACACGTCGCTGTAGTGCCCGCGCACGTGTCGACCACATAGGCGCAAGGGTCCGGGTACGATGCCGGTGGCGTACCTTGGGTGTGAGCCCAACGCCCATCGACGCGCTGACACACGACGATCTTGCTGTTCTCGGCGTAGCCACCGGTGCGGTAAGAGTAATCGTTGCCGAAGTTGAAGGTCGACCACGGGTTGTCTCGGACCTGTAGCTCGATGTTCGTCGCCGACGAGTTGGGAATCGCAGCGGTGTTGCCGCCGACCGCACGCCAAATCATGACCCAGTCGTTGCCCGCGCCGTTGATGGCCAGAAAGCGACTGTCGCGCGTGGTCTGGTTCGGGCCTTGATAATACCGCGACTGGTAGTTGGTGCGCGTCTCCGGGGCCGCGATCGTGAAGAAGTAGAGGAACGCGACGTCTTCCCACTCGCGAGCGGGGTCGGCAGCGTTGGCTTGGACTTGCAGCCGTTGGTTGACGACAGCCGTGTCGTTCCCGCTGTCGCTCCTCACGGAGATCCGGGATGGCTGGCACGTCGTGCTACAGAGGTTGCTCGCGCAGTCCGTCGCCGCCTCGCAAGCAACCCCGACACCGCCCGAGCCGCACGTGTTGTCAGACCGGCAATAGCCGCTTTGGCAGTCCGCGCCAGTTGCGCATGCGGCGCCCCGGAACCCGGCTGCACACGTGTCACCGTCGCAGGCACCCGACAGGCAATCGGTATCCGAAGCACACGCAGCGCCCACGACGCCGAGCTGACACGTAGTGCTGCAGTCGTTGCTCAGGCAATCGCCGTCGGAATTGCACGATGCTCCGAACGCGCAGCCATCGCAGGCTCCCCCGCAATCGACGTCGGACTCGTCTTGATTGCGCCGAGAATCGGTACAGCTCGCGGCCTGACACGTCTGGTCGCAGCTCGAACTCTCGCAGTCGTCGTCGCTGTCGCACGGGGTCCCATCTCCACAACCGCCGCACGTGCCGCCGCCGCAGTCGATCCCGGTTTCGTTGCCGTTGCGCACGTCATCGCTACAGGTCGGCTCGGCACAGGTCAGCGGTTCGCCAGCGCAAACGCTGCTCGCGCAATCAGCGGCGAGTTTGCACACGAGACCGTCCGCACAAGGCTCACAGGTTCCGCCGCAATCGGTGTCCGACTCGTCGCCGTTCACCTGCTCGTCTTCACACGTTGCCTGCGCACACCGATTCATCGATGCCGATATCTGCAGGCATACGTGACTATCGCAGTCCTCCGGTACGAGACAGCTGTCGTCGGCTGAACACGGTGGGCAACTGCCCCCACAGTCGACATCTGTTTCATCGCCATTCTTGCGGGTATCCGTGCACTGGGGATCGGCGCACACCAGATCTTTGCAAGACCCTTTTTCGCACTGGCCGTCCAAGGTGCACGAGGAGCCGTTGGGGCACAACCCGCACTCGACGGTGCCGCAGTCTTCGTCCGCCTCCTCGCCATTGGCGACGCCGTCGTCGCACGCGGGCGCTTGGCACGTCTCCCCGTCACAAACTTGGCTGGCGCAGTCGGCGTCGATCAGACACGCCGCGTCATCCGGACAGGGCTCACAATCGCCACCGCAGTCTCGGTCCGTCTCTTTGCCATCGGTCTCGCCGTTGTCGCAACCGGCCGCCAGGCATACGTTCGCGCAAACGCCACTCTCACAGTCCTCGTCGACCACGCAAGGCAAGTCGAGCCCACACGGCTGACACGAGGTGCCGCCACAGTCGACGGCTGTTTCACCCTCGTCTAATTTCTGGTTGTCACACGGGTCGACCGTTCCAGTAGAGGTCGGGTCTTCGGTGCCACTGGAGCTGTCTGCAGTGGATGTTTGTTGCGTCGACAGGTCAGTATCGGTTCCCGCATCGGGAACCGACGACTCGCCGTGGGAGCTCGGCTCTGTGCCACCAACGCCGCCGGTGTTGGTACCCCACTCGGAAAGCTCGTAAGCACAACCGAAAAGCCCCAACAACGGTAACGCAGCTGCACCACGAGCGAAGATGTGACGTCCTCGCAGGAGCCGTTGCCTATCTACCCGCACCACGACGATTGTGCCTTTCTCAGTTCGACACCATCCTTCGGCGTCGCTGTTACCATGTACGTAACATAGAACGGTGTCCGATGCCGGCAAGGTAATGGTCAAAGTGCGCAAGCCGAGGACCCGAACACGAATCGCGGTCTGGTTGTCCGGCGGACATGACCGCACCAAGACTCACACAGCTCGGCGCTGCGAGGTGTCGTCGCTTTTCGCCGCTTCCACTTCCAGAGAAGTGGAAACGTTTCGTCGCCTTCAGAAGAGGCGCGACACCGACGCCGTTTCACACCAGCGCTCCTAGCGCTCTCCTCTGGCGAAATCGGCCTTTGCCACGTGCGCGCCGCAAGACTACCGTTGGGCGAGAGGGACCAGCCATGCCGCACGTCATCTATAAGGGGATCCATTATCCGATTCGCGCCACGGAGACGATCCTCGACGGCTTGATCGCAGGCGGGGCGGATGTCCGTTATTCATGTCGTCGGGGTAGCTGCCACACCTGTCTGTTGCAGGCCGACCCAGCGCTGGTTGGACAGCTGCCCAATAATTGTTTACCTGAGTCGTTGAGAGCGGCCGGCATGTTCCTGCCTTGCGTCACGCGGTGTTCGACTGCCCTGGAGTTGCACGCGCCCGACTGGTCTACGTGCTTCGTCCAGGGGGTCGTCGCCAAGAAGGAGTTCCTGGCGGACGACGTCGTTCGGCTGGTCATCGATGCACCACCGCAGCTGCATTGGCATGCAGGCCAATACGTGGATCTACGCTCCCCGACGGGCGCCGCTCGGGCCTACTCCATCGCCAGCGTCCGACCCCTCGACTACTACTTGGAGCTGTTGATCCAAGTGCGCGCGGGAGGTCTCGTGAGCGGCTGGGTTGCCGACGCACTCGCCCGCTACGACGTGGTGCATCTTCGCGGTCCGGTTGGGCGCAGCTACGCCCAACTGGACTCGAAACAGACGCCATTGGTCTTGGTCACCACGCGGGCGGGCGTCGGTGCCAGCCTTGCCGTCGCGCGCGAGGCCAAGCTGTACGGACTCGAAGCACCGGTTCGCCTCATCTACGCCGAAAGCG